>CAZGJQ010000166.1:0-1553 GCA_964525815.1 uncultured Oscillospiraceae bacterium | reverse complement strand
ATCTTGTGGAAATTGACGGCATGGTAATAGATGTATGCAGGGAGTTCCTGCCCCAGACCGCCTGCCGTTTTGATGACTTAAGAGTAGAAATACATTTGCAGGACGGGATGAAGTTCGTTCGCAGATGTGAGAATAAATACGACCTAATTATAGTGGATTCCACCGACCCCTTCGGACCGGGAGAGGGATTATTTACCAAGGAGTTCTACGGCAATTGCTTCAATGCGCTGAAGGAGGACGGTATAATGGTAAATCAGCACGAGAGTGCTTTTTATAAGAACGATTCCGTGGCAATGCAACGAGCGCATAAAAGAATTGTGGAATCCTTTTCGATAAGCCGGGTTTATCAGGCGCACATACCCACCTATCCGTCCGGGCATTGGCTTTTTGGCTTTGCATCGAAGAAGTATCTTCCCGTTAAGGATTTGAAGGCGGAGGAATGGAAGGCGCTGGGCATAAAAACAAGGTATTACAACACAAATCTGCACAAGGGTGCCTTTTATCTGCCTAACTATGTGGAGGAGCTATTGAAGAATGTTGAAAAGACAGTATGATTGCTTTATAGGCTGCGACAAGGAATACGAGGAGGCAAAAACAGTGCTGTTCGGTGCTCCCTTCGATTCCACAACCTCATATCGTCCCGGAGCAAGGTTTGCGCCCAAAGTTATAAGAGCGGAATCCTTCGGAATAGAGACCTACAGCCCATATCAGGACAGGGATATTACGGATATTGCGGTTATGGACAGCGGGGACATTGAGCTGCCGTTCGGAAACACCGAAAGGGTTCTCGGTATGATAGAGGAACGAGTGCGGCGTATACTTACGGACGGCAAAAAACCGGTTATGATGGGCGGGGAGCATCTCGTTACTCTTGGAGCGGTTAAGGCTGCGGCAAAGATTTTCCCGGATTTGCATATTCTGCATTTTGACGCGCACTGTGATTTAAGAGAGTATTATCTCGGGGAGAAGCTATCGCATGCGACCGTAATGCGAAGCATCTGGGACATTCTGGGAGACGGCAGAATATATCAGCTCGGAATCCGTTCGGGAGACAAAGAGGAATTTGTTTTTGCGCATAAGCATACCGTAATGTATAAGTATAACCTTAACCGTCTGGATGAGGTTATTGAAAAGCTAAAGGACAAGCCTGTTTACTTTTCGCTAGACCTTGATGTTTTAGACACTGCAATGTTTCCCGGAACGGGAACGCCCGAGCCGGGCGGAATAGGCTTTTTGGAGCTCTTGGAGGGCGTTATTAAGCTAAAGGGCTTGAATATTATAGGCTGCGACATGAATGAGCTTTGCCCGTCTTACGATATGAGCGGGGCTTCGACCGCCGTCGCATGCAAGACTCTCAGGGAGCTGCTGCTCTCTGTAACCGACTAAGGAGGTACAAAATTGGGAAAAGCAATTATTATAGGATGTGGGGGAGTAGCCGGAGTTACAATACAAAAATGCTGTCAGAACAGCGGTGTTTTTGAAGAAATAATGATAGCATCCCGCACAAAAAGCAAATGTGATGCTCTGAAGGAGAAGCTGAAGGACAGCAGGAC
>CAZGJQ010000165.1:0-1783 GCA_964525815.1 uncultured Oscillospiraceae bacterium | reverse complement strand
AACACCCCTGTTTCCACAGGAATATTTACAGCATCCAACAAAGTATTTAGTTCAGATAATATGCTCATAGCTTTTCCATCTCGCTTTCCAGTTTGTCGGTCATAGCCGCAATACAGTCATTCTTTGTCTTGCTTTTTGCGGGTTTCAGAAAAGGCTTAGGCGGTTGGCCATGCTTTCCGTATTCAAGGATGTTGGCGATTTTGGCATTACTGCCACCGTCTGAACGAGGCTCTTTAAAACCTATTTTCACATTGAAATCACCGCTCCTGTCCTGCTTGGCAGGTGAAACACCAAGCGCTGATTCAAGCTCTCCTGTTGACCGGCTTTCAACTTTGGTGTTCCTCCCGACTACAGAAGAGAGGTTGCTTTTCACCTTGGAATACACAACCTCAGCACCTGCTTCAAGAACCTTCGGTATTATTTCATCTGTTTTATCTGACAGCTTTGAAACCTTAAGAAGGAAGTCCTCGGGCAGTTTAAAATCCGCTTTAGCCATCGGCACTCACCACCTCAGAGTTTCCATGTACCAATACCTCAAGATACATTTTTCGGTTTTTGATATTTTCAACCGAATAAATGTTATATCTCTTGCCCTCACATAAAATAATATGACGATTTGTGATCTTTAAGCTGGGGATGCACCGAAGCCGAAACAAAGCGTTAACCTCACTTGATTGAGCCATATTACGCCACTTCTCGGTTGAATTCTTTTGCTCAAAATATGCTCTGACCGAAGCCACAACAGTATCACCATGATTTACGAATCCGTCGGCATCCTTTGTAGGCTCGGTAGAGATAATATCTATAAACGTGTTCATTTTGCCAAAACTCATAAACTACACCTGCCAATCCTTATTAAGCCGTAAAAGCATATTAACCACATTCCAAACCTGCCCGCTTGCCTGTACGTTATCGGCGAAAAAGCCGCCCGTGCTGCCGTCCCGGCTCTCATAGAAGTGGGACGACAGCATGATGACGGCCTGCTCGGTTGTCGGATGCATCTGATTATCCGAGTAATATCCTTCTTGCTTTTTCTGATAGCTCTCGGCATAGGAAACGGCGGCCGTGATATAGCTTTGCAGAAGTTCGTCGTCCTCGTTGTGTTGCAGTATTAAATTATCCTTGACCTTTTGAAGTAAAGCTCCCAACATCGCCGTCTCCTTTCATTTGATTAATCTTCTTCAGCTGTAAAAGTCACAGCCGGAATAGTTTTTGAGGTAAGAATGGCATACTCGCCAAAATCTCTCTCGCCTTGATGGGTGCCGAAAATGTCTTGAGTATTTGATATGACAGACTTAAACGTAATGTCGGTAGTCAAATCTTGCTCAAGACCGCTGACGGTAAAATCAAAAGCCTTTGAGGTGTGTTGGTTTAACTTAGTACGGGTGGGAACAGCCTCGTTTTGACCCTTAATAATATCGCTCAGCCAGAGAATATGTGTCGGGACTGTAACCGTATAACTGGTTCCTCCGATTGCGGGATTGGTAATTGTCACTTTGGTTCCCGAAGGAATTAGCTTGGATGATACGATGATGGCATCGGTTACCCATTCGTCTGTAAAATCACTGACATTGGTATAGGTAGCAAGGGTTTTAATGCTGTTGTCCACATTGCTGTTATCATCAATGTCAATAAAGGCTCTTTCCATGAGTCCTGCTTTCTGGAGCTTTGCCATCAGAGCATTTAACTCATCCTTTAGTGCGGAAACTGTGCTTGCAGTGCTTATTGACTGTCCGGCGGCAGGCTTTAAGACCATGCCGCCATATGTCATCTTTCCTTCATC
>CAZGJQ010000164.1:0-1852 GCA_964525815.1 uncultured Oscillospiraceae bacterium | reverse complement strand
GTACTTAAGGGCGGACACAGCGGCATACTGGCTGGTAGTGGGCGCACACATAATTCCGAACTGGTGAATCTTTGCCATTTCTGCGGTGAATTGCCTTGGTGCAAGTGCATATCCGAGTCTCCAGCCTGTCATTGCATAAGCCTTAGAAAACCCGCTGATTACAATAGTTCGCTCTCTCATTCCGCTTAGAGATGCTATCGAGCAATGCGGCTCCTCATAGGAGAGCTCTCCGTATATTTCATCGGATATAACAACTATGTTTGTATCCTTAATAACCTTTACAATATGCTCAAGGTCCTTTTTTCTCATACAGGCACCGGTAGGATTGTTTGGAAAGGGCAGAATAAGTGCCTTTGTTCTTGGTGTTATTGCGCCTTCAAGCTCCTTTGCGGTCAGCTTAAAGGAATTCTCTTTTTTAAGAGCAATGCTAACCGGTACTCCTCCCGACATTGATATTAAGGGGCTGTAGCAAACAAAGCTCGGCTCCGGTATAATAATCTCGTCCCCCTCGTTTGTGACAGCGCGAATAGCCATATCTATTGCCTCACTGCCTCCGACGGTAACGATTATCTCGTCCTTGGGGCTGTATTCCAGCCCGAAGCGTCTGGATTGATACTTAGCAATTTCCTCCCTCATCTCAATTATGCCGCTGTTTGAGGTATAATATGTTCTTCCTTCCTCGAGACTTTTTATACCGGCCTCCCGGATATGCCATGGTGTGACAAAATCCGGTTGACCAACCGTTAGTGACACGACATCCTTCATCTCGTCGAGAATGTCAAAAAATTTCCTTATGCCGGAAGGCTTGATTCCCACAACCCTGTCCGCCAACGCCTTCTTATAATCAAACATTACCAGATGTTTCCTCTCTTGTCCGTTGTATCGGGCTGGAAGACAACATCGTTGTCCTTATACTTCTGCAAAACAAAGTGGGTCGCAGTCGAGGTTACACCCTCGATGATTGCCAGCTTTTCCGCAACAAAAATCGCTATATCACGCATAGTTTTGCACTCAACCGTAATAGCAAGATCATAGCCGCCCGACATTAAGTAAACGCTATTCACCTGCGGAAAATTACATATCTTTTCTGCAATACAACCAAACCCCTTGTCCTTCTTGGGGGTTGTTTTAATCTCAATAAGTGCGGTAACGCTCTCCTTATCGGTTTTATCCCAGTTGACAACCGTCCGATAGGAAAGAATGCTGCCTTCCGCCTCGCACTCATCTATAATGGCTCTGACCTTTTCCTCGGTTGTTCCGAGCATAATCGCAATCTGTGCGGGGGTAAGACGTGCGTCGTTTTCGAGATAAGTTAAAATTTTGTTTTTCATGCATAGCACCTTTCCTTTAATAGCAATTATATCTCTTAATAAATGATATTTGTGATTTTTTCCATATACGGTTCTCTGTTTTTATATCCTGTTATATGGTCAAAGCCGATTTCCTTTAATTTTATTATCGTTTCTCTGATATCCATTCCTATATCACGAGCATGATGTGCATCGCTGCCCACCGTTATAAGCTCGCCCCCCAACTCCCGATAGAAGCGAATAAGGTCAAATCCGGGTAGAGTCTGCCCGACTCCCTGTCTTAACCCAGAGGTGTTGACCTCAAGGCTTATACCCTTGCGTATGATTGCTCTCAGGATTGGTTCAAAGATTTCCCTGCCGTTTTTCTCCAGGTCGAGCAGCTTTTCTCTGCCCGCAAGCTTTAAATAACGATAAGGATAGGTTATATGAGCGAGAGTATCAAAGTATCCCCAGTCAATTAGCTCCTTCATCTCAGAAATATAGTCCTTCCAGAGCATAAGGAGCTCCTCGTTCCCCATTTTATCAAGGTCAAGGAAGGATAT
>CAZGJQ010000163.1:0-1853 GCA_964525815.1 uncultured Oscillospiraceae bacterium | reverse complement strand
AATGCCAACAGTAATCAGGTCTTTTGTTTGCAGCTTTTTGTTTTCCATAATTTTTCCTCCTTTATTGCTAAGCAATACCAGCTTTTTTGAAGTGTTTTTTGAGCATAGAAAAGCCAAAGAAAGCGCCGATAATCCCACCGATGAAAGCCAATACAGGAAATGCCCATGAAAGTTTGTCAAAGAGCTCAAGAGCAGCTTTGGTATAATCCGCTCCCATACTGTCAAGCATCATTTTTTCAAAAGATTCTCTCATAAACCAAAATGGAACCAGCATTCCAAGCAGCCAAAGACTAAAAACGCCGTAACCCAAGATAGATAGCTTTTTGCTGCGATATTTACCCGCCATAAAAATCAAATCAGATATAATACCAAAAGCAAATCCTGCAATCAAGGGAATATAGGTATGGCCAGTCAGTACCATAAGTCCGCCCACAATGGTTCCCATTATTGTTACCATACCAAAGCATTTAACCTTTGTTAGAAAAAGCATAAAGGGTATACCGCAAACAATAGGCAGTAGAAATGGCAGCAAAACATATAAAATAGGAATATAACCCAGCATCCCGATAGCAAAAAACAGTATGTAATAAATTGTGGTAAAAATGCCCACGGTGATAAGATCCTTTGTTTGTAATTTTTTCTTTTCCAAGTTTAGACCCTCCAAGCTATATTTATATACTCCATTCAAGACTTTCCCGTTGAAGCGCCCACATTTTTGCGTACACTCCGTTTATAGGTAGCAGTTCATCATGGGTTCCTTCCTCTGCAAGGGTTCCGTCTTTGAGTACTACAATCTTATCCGCCTTTGCTACGGTACGCATACGATGAGCAATAATCAGTACCGTTTTATTGCGTACAAGCTCGGATATAGCGGTCTGTATCTTTGTTTCGTTTTCAACATCCAGCGAAGCGGTTGCCTCATCCAGCAATACTATAGGCGCGTCCTTGAGCAAAGCGCGGGCTATGGAAATGCGCTGGCGCTCCCCACCGGAGAGAGTTTCTCCGTTTTCTCCGATAATGGTTTTATAACCATTTGGCATTTTGCTCACGAATTCATCGCACTGTGCGAGCTTTGCCGCACGAATCACTTCCTCGTCCGTGGCCTCTCGCTTTCCGATGCGAATGTTATCCATAACAGAAGTGTTAAATAAAACCACATCCTGAAAAACAACAGAGTAATTTTTTAGTAGCGTTTCAGGCTCTATTTCGCTTATATCATAACCTCCAAGCAGAATTCTACCTTTATCTGCATCCCAAAAACGAGCGGCAAGCTTTGCGGTGGTGCTCTTACCGCCGCCGGAAGGCCCAACCAGCGCAGTTATTTCACCTTGCTTTGCAGTAAATGATACATTATGTATAACCTGTTTACCTTTTTCATATGAGAAATCGACATTCTCAAAAACTATATCAAAGTTTTTAGGATTAAACTCCTTATGTCCTTGCTGGATAGGTAAGGACGCCATTTCATTCATGCGGTTAATGCGAACATCAAGATAAAATAAAGCTGCCAGATTATTGAACACCTCACTAACCGGAGCATATATTCTTGATGCAACCATCAGAAACACAAGGTAAGTCAGCAAGGAGATACTTCCCGCGGAAATCATGGACGCCCCGGTTATAATTACACTAACCAGTCCCAGCTTCAGTATGCTTTGAGAAGAATTCACAAGACCGCCCACCATCAGTTCGCCTTTTATCAACTGTCTTTCATAACTATCTATTGTCTTATTCAAGTCGCGCAGATAAGCTTCTTCCCGATTATAGGATTTTGTTTCCTGCACCGTTTCCAAGCCTTCTTGTATTTGCTCGCCGACCTGTCTTTTTATAAGATAACCTGTATGGAACTCCTT
>CAZGJQ010000162.1:0-1876 GCA_964525815.1 uncultured Oscillospiraceae bacterium | reverse complement strand
AAATGATTTAGCTTGTATGTCAACTTTTGTCGGAAATAAGAATATGACTTAAGTGGCACTCTCTTATATTGATTTTTTAGGACTCCTGCGTTAATTTTGCACCCAGGAACGAGTCAAAAGTATTATGCGGCAGCCTTGCTTTTTGTCGCAATTATTCATCTTCATTCCTGATATGTTTTTATGGAATTATATGCCGAGTGACAACTTTTTTTGTAACAAAATAACCTTGACATAGTAATAAAACTATTGTACAATTAGCTTATTATGTTTTATGCACTTATTTATACACTTACTTAGGAGGATTCCCCAAATGAAAATACGCCTGATAGGTCTGCTCCTCGCTGCGGTTATGCTTTTGCCGCTCTTATCATCCTGCATGAGCGAGCCACCGCTGGAAGAGGTAGCTGCGCCGATTTATACTCTATATACAATCGCCGACGCCACGCCCGAGGCTATAAGGGAGGTGGAGCTGGCGCTAAATCGTATAATTTTCTTTAGAATAGGTGTTTGTATTGATATAGTCGCTGTTCCCGAGGACGAATATGACGAGCTGATTGAGAATCAGTTCAAGGTCATGGAGGAATACACGGCTCAAAGGAGAAGTAACCAAAAAGCCGCCTCCTCAGAGAACAACGATAACGAGGAAAGCGTTGTTATGACCGGCGAGAGAATCATAGAGCTACTTGAGAACGGAGAGGATATTCCGCGTGAGAATCCCCGTCTCGATATTTTCCTTGTAAGGAGCTATGAGGAATACTTCCGTCTTGCAACGACAGGCAAGCTCACCGCTATTGACGACAAGCTGTCCAGCGAAGCAAAGCTGATTAACGACTACTTACACAGCACCCTGTTTTCCGCTGCTAAGATAAATAACAGAACATACGGCGTACCCGTAAACAATACAATAGGCAAATATAAGTATATTGTTTTTGATAAAGAGCTGCTCGAGAAATATGAAATCGACGCAAAGACCATGAAGTCCATTGAGGACCTTGAGGAATACCTTGAGGTTATCAAGCAAAACGAGCCAGGTGTTGTTCCGCTTAAAAAAGCGATGGATTCCGCCGAATATTCCTTTATGTTCCAGGATGGCTTCGCTACCTATGTGTCTTCAAACGGCGTTGTCGAATCGACATACGAGGACGAGAAGATTCTATCCTATTACGCCATGATTTCCCGGTATAACGCACTCGGTTATTTTGATGTAGCCAATCCGGAGGCTTCCGAAGAAGAATCCGAAGCGGAGAGCATTGATAGGGAAAGCGCCCGTTTTGCGGTAAGCTTTGTTTCCGGAAACCAAACGGATTTGGATGCGCTCTCCTCCGAAACAGGCTATGAATATGATTATAATATTTACCAAATGCCGATGGCTACCAACCAGAACACCATAGAGAATATATATGCAATCAGCAAGTTCTGCGTATCCAACGAGGTTACCGATGTAATGAGGCTCCTGACTCAGATATATACTGATACCGAAGTTCAGAATACCCTCACCTACGGAGCTGTGGGAACACACTATATAATAAATGACGATAATCAGGTTAAGAGGCTCAACTCAGATTACATAATCAACCCGAACTATACAGGCAACAAGTTTATAACCACTACGCTTGAAGGTGAGAATCCCAACAAATGGGATAGCGCAAAAAAGCAGAATCTTGATTCTGTCGCTTCAAAAATGTTAGGGTTTGATTTGGTTCCGGCAGGTTTTGATTATGTTGATGACGAGGGAGTTACCCAAACACTGTACGAGCCGCATTATATCGAGATTATTCAGAGCATAATCGATAGATACTATCCGAGTATAATAAACGGTACGATAGTGGATTTGGATATTGATGCTCTTAAGGCGGAAACCGCCGAAATTGTGCAT
>CAZGJQ010000161.1:0-1941 GCA_964525815.1 uncultured Oscillospiraceae bacterium | reverse complement strand
AGGCTAATTGCCGTTTTGGAGCAGGAACAGAGAGAAAGCAAAGTCTACACTACCGAGAACCGATTTATTACAGAGTTTCGTTCTTTCATGGGAACGGACACACTCACAAAAGAAATGGCAGCGGCACTTGTGGAACGCATCTATGTGGATGCCGACAAAAATATTGATATTCGTCTGCGTTATCGAGATGAATATATAGCACTATCAAGATTCATTGAAGGGAGGGCTACTGTATGAGAGTAGCGATGTATCTTCGCCTGTCCAGCGAGGATGTAGACCTAAAAAATACCGACAAATCGGAATCAGAGAGTATATCCAATCAGCGTGGTTTGTTGCAGAATTTCATCAGCAGTCATTCCGAGTTCCGGGGTTGGGAAATCTCCGAGTTTTGTGATGACGGCTGGAGTGGCAAAAACTTTGAAAGACCCGATTTTCTGCGAATGATGGAACAGGTAAAGCAAGGACAGATACAATGTATCATCGTCAAAGACTTATCCCGTTTTGGTCGTGATTATCTCGTGGTCGGCAACTACATCAGCCGTGTATTTCCGTTTATGGGTGTTCGCTTCATTGCCGTCAATGACAGCTTTGACAGCTCCAGACCGAAGGACATTGATAGCCTGGACACTTCCTTCAAAACACTGATTTATGACCTGTACAGCCGTGAGCTATCCAGCAAGGTAAAGAACGCCAAGCGTATGCGAGCTGAAAAAGGCTTATTTCTTAGTCCCTTTGCACCTTATGGTTATGTAAAAGACCCGGACGATAAAAACCGCCTCATCATTGATGAAGAAGCGGCGAACATTGTAAGGCTGATTTTTACCATGACAGCAGACGGAGTAAGACCGACAGAGATTGCCGCAAAGTTCAACCGTGAGAGTGTGCCCACCCCGATGCTGTACAAAAGGGCGGCGGGGTGCTCCCGTGACCGTTGGCCGAGCATTCACGAGGAAAACTTTTGGACACAGAGGAACATCTTCAAAATCCTTCGTGACGAACGCTATATCGGCAAATGCGTATACGGTAAGCGTGAGCGAGATATGGTTGGGCACTGGCACAGCGTAAAGAAAATCAAATCCGATTGGATTGTGGTTGCCGATACTCATGAGGGGATTGTGTCAAAGGAGCTATTTCAGAAGGTGGCAGGCAGAATGAAAGAATACAAGGAGTTCACGCCTTCTGCATCCGAAAGAAATCCGCTTCGTAAAAAGGTGGTCTGCGGTATCTGTGGTCATGCAATGCCGTTCTCCAACACCAAAAATGCAAAGTACCATTGCCGAACGGAACACCTTGGCACACACTTTGATTGCACCTCTGATGGCATAATGCAGGCTGACATTCACGAAATGGTCGTTACATTGGTTCGTACCTATGCCGCCTATGCGGTCAGCTTGGAGCGTTTAGTATTGCTTCAAAAGGAACGCTTACAGGCAGAGCGAAAGTCTGCACGGCGTGAGCTTGGTACTTTGCAAAGCCGAAAGAATCAGCTTGAAAAGTCTCTGCAAGACCTATACGAAAAGCTGATTGACGGAAATATGGATAAGGACAGCTACCTATCCCACAAAGCAAGCATCCATGCTCAGTTGCAGGAGCTTACTGAGAAAATGGAGCAACTTGAAAAATCCTCGCAAGATACATCCGAGCAAGGTGGAGCCTTTATTGATAAATACAAGGAATACACCGAGTTGGAAACCCTCACGACCGAGGTTGCAAGAGATGTGGTAAAGCGAGTGACGGTGTATAAAGACGGCTGCATCGAAATCGAGCTTGCCCTGCGTGATGAACTGGAGGAACTGCTGAACTGTATTGAAATCGTGGATGCGGCTTCTTGACCCCGAAATTTGTAAACACTTTTCAAAAATATTTAGTCCTTACTTGACAGCGGCTGACGAGGGCATTTCCGGCCTTGTAGCAAGCAAGCGGGATGAATTCAACCGCATG
>CAZGJQ010000160.1:0-2034 GCA_964525815.1 uncultured Oscillospiraceae bacterium | reverse complement strand
AGTTTTTGAAGCGCAGACCTATTCAAACTTTTTCCGCTTTCCAATGCTCTTTCTTTCAGGACTTTTTCTTCCGATTGAAAGACTGCCGGTATTTTTGCAGCCCGTTTCCTACTGTCTGCCGCTTACATATGGAGCGGATATGCTTAACGGAGCAATAACACAAACCGGATTTATGAATGTATGGATTAACACTTTAATATTACTTGGATTTGTAGTATTATTGTTTTACTACAGCCAATGGAATATAAAGAGAAAGTGGATTCTTTAATTCTTTATATAATGCTGTCAAAATTGAACCTTTAAGCATTTTTTCGTCTTTATAAGTGAAGTCGATTTTTTTCTGTAAGAATGGAGGTAAACGAGACTTTAAGAGCTGCTTTGTGAGTGCGGAGACTCAATTGAGCGACTTGCGTATTATAAGCTGAGCTCGAACAAATGAGGTATCGGAAGCTTATAACTTACCGATACCTCATATTAGACTGTTCTATTAGATCCGATTATCTGTTCTTCAGGTAGTACATAACCAAGAAGAGAACGGTAAGAATATACATAAGAATCGGAACTTCCTTGAACTTGCCGCGAGTCACTTTTATTATTGTATAGGAAATAAAGCCGAATCCGATACCGTCCGATATGCTGTATGCAAACGGCATCATAGCTATGGTTAAAAAGGCGGGTATTGCAATTTCGATATCGTCCCAGGCTATCTTTGCCGCACTCTTCATCATAAGGACACCTACAATAATCAAGGCGGGTGCTGTTGCCGCGCCGGGTATGATTCCGGCTATGGGAGCGAGCACAATAGACACAAGGAAGAGAACTCCGACTATCAGCGAGGATAAGCCTGTTCTTGCACCCTCGGAGATACCTGTGGAGGACTCGACATAGGTTGTAACCGTAGAGGTTCCGACACAGGAGCCGGCACAGGTTGCAACCGCATCAGCAATAATTGCTCTGTCTCCTTTGGGAAGATTACCCTCTTTATCAAGCATTCCTGCGTTACCGGCGGTTCCCACAAGAGTTCCTACCGTATCAAACATATCAACTATCGTAAAGGATACAATAGCGGTAATCAGAGCCAACACACCGCCGCTTACTGCGGTAAGACCGGAAAAGTCCAAAGCAAAAAATGTATCTCTGAGTGTTATCTCGGACATTGTCAGCCTCTCGGGGACATCGGTTACTCCAAGAGGTATGGCAATGATTGTGGATATAATTATACCGATGAATATTGCTCCTCTGACCTTCCATGCCATAAGAACGGCTATTATGATAAGTCCTATAATAGTGAGCAACGCCGCTTTATTCCATATACCGTCCGCCGAAATATGAAGCTCGGTAATGTTCGCAGTGCTGTTAAGCGAAATCACTCCGGTGCCTGAGCTGATTAAGCCGATAAACGCAATAAACAAACCGATTCCGGCGCCTATTGCCGCCTTCAGGCTCGAGGGTATGGAAGAGATAATCTTACTGCGTAATGGGGAAATAGATATTATAAGGAAAATCAATCCGGAAACAAGCACAATTGCCAGTCCCTGCTGCCATGAATAACCCATACCCAGACATACCGTATAGGTAAAAAACGCGTTGAGTCCCATGCCGGGTGCCTGCGCAAAGGGTACATTCGCAAGAAATGCGGTTAAAATGCAGCCTATCGCAGCGGCAATACAGGTTGCGACCATGATTTGCGGTGCAAGCTCTGCGGGAAAGGCGGGATACAGCTTTGCTCCGTCATCCAACGGAATGAATCCCGTCAACACATTGGCGTTTACAAAAATAATGTAAGCCATCGCAAAAAAGGTAGTCAAGCCGCCCACAACTTCTTTTCTAAGACTGGAACCACGTTCGGTAATCTTAAAAAAACTGTCCATAATAAACTCCTCTCAAAATAATTATGTATCCGAACGGCTTGTCCTTAATAAAAAAAACAATTATACTAATTCAAGTTCAGAAATAGTATTGCACCCGGATACAACTAAATACATGAATATTTTACACGCTTTGTTAATAGTTGTCAATCACTTAAACGAATTT
>CAZGJQ010000159.1:0-2076 GCA_964525815.1 uncultured Oscillospiraceae bacterium | reverse complement strand
CCCGCAGCGCCTGATCGAGCTTTATTCCGAGGTAGAGAACGAGATTATCAAGGATATGGCAAAGCGGCTCTCCAGGATGGATTTCATTCCGTCGGTGGAATGGCAGTACAAAAAGCTGATAGATATGGGAGCCGTACACGAACACATAATCAAAAAGCTGTCCGATGTATCCGGTATAAGGGTGAAGGAGCTGGAACGGCTTATGAAGGAGGCAGGAGTTAAGGCAGTCAAAGGGGACCTCAATGTATACCGAAGGGCGGGGATGTCGCCCTCGCCGCTAGAATCCTCTCCGGCGCTTCAGTCGATTCTGCATACCGGCTTGGAGAACACCAACGGGCTCTTCGAGAACCTTACACGCTCAACGGCTGCCGCGGCAAACAAGCAGTTTGAGAACGCTCTTGACCGTGCCTGGCTTAACATAAATTCCGGAGCCTTCAGTCATAACGAGGCTATACGCTTGTCAGTCAAGGAACTGACCGACAAGGGGCTTGCGGCAGTTACATACCCGAACGGTAAAAAGGATTATCTTGATGTGGCGGTACGACGTGCGACCGTCACCGGAATCAACCAGACAGCGCTTAAGATGCAGGAGCAGCTTGCGGACGATATGGACACCGACCTTGTGGAGGTAACCGCTCATGCCGGCGCTCGTACCGGTGTGGGCATAGCAAACCACTCCGAGTGGCAGGGTAAGATATATAGCCGCAGCGGCACGCATCCGAAGTATCCTTCACTGGTGGAAAAGACCGGATACGGTACAGGTGAAGGCTTGGGCGGCTGGAACTGCCGGCATAATATGTTCCCGTTTATCGAAGGAGCTTCAGAGCCGGCATATACGCAGGCGGAGCTTGATAAGCTCAACGAACCCAAGTATGACTACAACGGGAAAAAGCTCACGGAATATGAGGCCACTCAGCAACAGCGGCATATTGAACGTAATATTCGGAAGTATAAGCGTGAATATATAGGCATGAAGGAAGCAGGACAACCTGAAGCCGCTGAAATGGCCGCATCCAAGCTCTCCAAATGGCATGCCATGCATAAGGACTTCATTGAGCAGACCGGGCTTAAGCGTCAGTACGGCCGGGAAAGCATAGTCGGCTTCGGTAAGAGTGAAGCGGCGGGGGCGAGAGCTTCAGGAATGATTCCAGAGAAGGTTTTGCGTTTTAATAAAACTCATACAGTACAAACAGACGCCGAAAGGCTGCCGAGCTACACAAAGGCTGAAATTCCAGATTCTAAGATTTCAGAATATGCTCTTAACATGAATCACCCCGACGGGAAAAATAAAGCTATTGCATTTGAAAAATATTTGGGGTATAATATTAATAATAAAGACCAGCTTTTAGCACAGGTTCAAAAAGGACTTCAACGATACCGTGCGAAGCTGCGCAGTCCAAATAAATACGGTAAACCTTATGAAGTGTCAATGATGGTATTTGGTGCGAATGGCAATTTTTCGAAAGTAAAAACAGGCTGGATTATTGAATATGGCAAGGAGATACCCCGATTAACGAGTATTTATGTGGATGAATAGGAGGAGGGAAGGTGTTGAAAATAAAAGAATTGGACATTGTCCGCCTGAAGGATGGTCGAGAAGTAACAATACTTGAAGTCTTTAAGAGCGGAGAAGCTTTTATGGCAGAAGAGGTTGCGCCGGATGGAAGAACGATAACTACTCCAGTTATTAAAAACGACGATGTTCTTGAAGTAACATACTCGGCATGAGAACCATTTAGCAAAAAGGCTAAGTGGTTTTTTCATGCACAATCAAATAATTCAAGCTCGGTTTTGCAGAAATGCAGCGCCGGGCTTTTGTTATACAAATTTGCCTACCGTGCCGGCGATTAAATGCACGGACGTCCCGACGCAGAGTGGCTGCGGTTTTACAAATTAAATCACGGACGGGAAAGGATAGACATGGAGTTCTTAAAAACAATTTTCGGCGATAAGGCTTTAACTTATGCAGAACTGGAGGCAGCACTTAAGGACAGCAAAGAGATAAAACTCGGTAACCTTGCCACCGGGCAGTATGTAGATAAGGCTAAACTCGAAGGAAAAATCACTGAGCTCGAT
>CAZGJQ010000158.1:0-2083 GCA_964525815.1 uncultured Oscillospiraceae bacterium | reverse complement strand
TTCTACGGCTCAGACTTCGGTATGAAGCGGCTTGGATATATTGCGCTCCCCGCCGTTTTACGCTGTAAAATCTGTAGTATTATTGATTACATAAAAATAGACGAAGGTCCGTACCCCCCGCGCCTTGACGGTGGTTACGGATGGTTCTTGGTAGATGAGACCGAAACAGCGGATGAAGCTCTTGACGAAACCGCTGTCGGCAGCAATAACTGCGGGGATAAACAGGTATTCTTCTATTATTTGTGGATCGGTAAATATTTTTGCAATGATGTTTATCGAAATTACGGAACGCGTTGGATAAGCGAAAAAAATATTGTAGAGAAGGCGATAAATGGTATAATACATGACGATGCCTTGACTGATGCTGACCGTATAAATCTTTTGCAGAACAACCTTATTTACAAGCATGGGGAAAAGTACAAATTAAATTTCCCTGTTCTTAAAAGAAACGAGTTCGATGCTTTCTTCAACTGTTTTTACAATCTCGGCAAGGTCTTTGATGATGTACTCACAGAAATCGTCACGGACATACACAAAAATTTTAAAGCGTTTGTTCCAAAACGGCTCGACAATCAAATAAATGTATGGGTAAAATATTACTCGTATAACATTATCGGATTTGTCGCTGAAGAACTTATAAAACGCGGTGTGCTTGAAATACCCTGCGACGGAAAACCTTTGATAAATGGGGTATTATGCATTAAAAACAATGGCGATTTGAAAATATGATATATCCATCATTATTTGTCGATTATCACTATTTTTATAGTTTATAAGTACACAAAACACCCTGCGAAAAGGATTAGACTATATCGGTCGGCACGATGACTGGTCTTATTCGCAGGGTGTTTATTCTGTTATTTCCTTCAGCAGCTCACAGCCGTACTCGGGTACCGCTCCCAGCCTTGTAACCACATAATCACTCAGGGTTACGGCACGTTCGAGACATTGCCTTAGGTCTCTGCCGTTCATGTAGTTATATAAAAAGCAGGCGGAAAAGCTGTCCCCCGCTCCCACAGTAGAGATGACCCTGCCGGTTGGCTTTTTGGAATAAATAAACCGTTCTCCTGTACAGTCAAACAGAGCCGCTCCGTCCTTGTCCATGGTTATGAGTATATACTTTAGGGGATATTCTTGCTTGAGCCGTAAACAGAGCTGCTCTGTATTGCTTTCGGGTATGCCGAGCACGGAAAGAAAGTCTTTTTCCTCCCTACTGAGCTTAAGTATGCTCGCTTGCCCGAGGGATTGCTCCAGCACTGCTCTTGTGTAAAAGGGGGGACGGATGTTTATGTCAAAAAAGGTTTCCCTTACCTCTGTTTCCCTTATAAGCGTTGAAAGTGTTTCCCGGGATGCTCTGTTTCTCTGTGCAAGCGTCCCCATATAAAGAGCATCGTATTTACCCTTGATGCTCTGTTTTGGGATATAATCGTATGCGACATTCTCAGCAAGCCTGTAGCTTGGTTTACCGTCTTTAAGGGTTACCTCGCAGTATCCCGTAGGCTTGTCCGTAACACTTATATATTCACTCGCTACCCCAAATTCCTCTGCTTTTTTTAATGCTTGGACACCGAGCGTATCCGCTCCCAGAGCAGAAGCAATACTACTCTCCGCTCCCATTCTTGCCATATGTGCGGCAAAATTAAACGGAGCTCCTCCTATTTCCTTTCTATCCTCATGGAGGAAAATATCCCAAAGGATTTCCCCGAACGCAAGCACTCTCATAAAAAATTCCTTTTACGGTATTATACATGCATTATGGTTTACATAACACCAAAATGCTCAAGCAGTACTTTTATACCTAACAGAATAAGAATAACACCGCCGGTTATTTCCGCCTTTTTTTGATATTTCATACCCACGGCATGACCGACGCCCACACCTGCCGCCGAAATAATAAAAGTAACCGTGCCGATTAAAAGAATCGCAAGTAAAATATCAACCTTGAGCAACGAGAACGAGATCCCCGCCGCAAGTGCATCCAAGCTGGTCGCAACCGCAAGGGGCAGCATGACCAGTAACCTTACCGAGCCTCTGTTCTCGGCGGGGCAGGACTGCTCGTTGCTCAGAGCCTCTATGAGCATTT
>CAZGJQ010000157.1:0-2088 GCA_964525815.1 uncultured Oscillospiraceae bacterium | reverse complement strand
CAGCGGCAGAATGGAGATTAAAATGTTCAGTTTCAATGCTTTGAAAGAACCTTGGATTCCCGTCGAACTGACAGATGGAAACACCGAACATATGTGTATCCTCGGAACGCTTAAAAATGCGCACAGAATCCGCCGCATCTGTGCAGCGTCCCCGCTTGTCTCCTATTCGATACAGAGGATATTGATTGCTTTTCTTATTGACGCATTCCGCCCCGATTTTATAAGCGATATATCTGATTTAGTTGCTGAGGGCCATTTTAGCGAAGCGGTAATTGACGCTTATGTTATAGCTTGCAACAAGGATGGCGAACGATTTGACCTTTTCGATGAAAAACATCCGTTTCTGCAGTCTCCGCTTGACAATGAGGTAAAGCAGGGGGACAAAACCATTGCTGCAAAGCTCTTCTTAGAGCTCCCTGTCGGTAATAATCATACGCACTTTTGGCACAAATTAGAAGACTCCTATTCATTCTCGCCAGCAGAGTGCCTACAAGCGTTATGCACATTTACAGCGTTTGCTACTAATGAAGGAAGAAACAGTTTCTATTCAATCAACGGTATGCCACCAATATACTTCTTGTATGAAGGAAAAAACCTTTTTGAAACGCTTGCGGGAAGTATGGTCTGCCGTATTGAGCATTTAGAGCTCTCACTTGACGAGCCGCCCGTAATATGGCGCAGCAATGTTAAAATACCGGTAACGGGGAAAATAGCAAAGGTTTCACTTTTACACGGGCTTACGAGCGCACCAAGAAGGGTTACGCTAATACCGATAAAAACCGAAAACAGAATAGAGATCAGGGATATTTATTTTGCCCGCGGCTGGGATTACAAGGAGCTGACTAATTGGACAGATCCACATGTTGTTTACTATTATAATAATAAGAAAGAACGAGTCAATCTGAAAGCGAAGAAAAGCAGAGCAGTCTGGAGGGACATGGGAAGGATATTAGACACAAATACTGATCTGCGTATTCTAAAAACGATAAGAGAAAAAATGAACATTGATGATGTCTCTCCATTTGTTACTCTTCATACATACGGGCTAATAGGTGGTATTAAGGGAGCTACATATGCTGTCTATAGCTGGTGTGAGGATACTTTTACTATCGATTTAAGGCTTATGGAGGATGTCGAAAAGCTTGATATATTGAAAAATACTATAATTTTAATTGAGATCATAGGTACTACGCTTAATGGGATTATCAAAAGATCGGTTAAAAAGTTAGAGGGAAAGACAAACTCACAAAAGGACAAAAGCAGATTTGCAAATTTATCGGAGCAGGTGTGTTCTCTTTATTTTTCATCTGCAAGAGATTTTATTTTAAGTGAATTTTGTTCTACACTTACAGAAGCTAACTCAAGTGTGATTGATTGGGATATGCCTATTAGAGAAAGAACAGGTGAAGCTATAAAACACGCAGCAAAGGATGCGTTTAACACTATTGCCAAAGGTCTCGGCAATTCTGCGAAAATATTACAGTGGCAGGCATTGGCGGAAAAAAGTCTTGAAAGATCTATTTTCAAAGAACTAAAGAAAGGAGGTTGGCTTGATGACCGAACACAATGAAAAAACAGACAACAGCAGGTTGTTTCTTAAAAAAATTGAGGAGCTCGGCAAAGGCGAAAAAACTGCTCTTAAACGAAGTCTCGGACAGTCGCTCGCCAATGCAGACGGAGCGGCGGTGGCAGCTTTTTACCGTGCCTTGCCCGTAACGCTGTCACATCGGGAAGAGGAAGCGTTTTTTCTAACGTCTACCTGTATTTGTTTTTGGAAGGATGCCGACATGCAGTCGAGGAGCTTTATTGCTTGTCTGTCGAGTATCGGCAGAGAAATGGATAGTATGGATAGACGGGTCATTGCACTGCTTGATACCGAGTGGAACGCTTATGACGGTTATTTTATCGGAAAAATTAGCCGTTTAATCAGAATGGTTAAGCAAAAAGGACTTAAGCCCGATTTTACAAAGCTACTCGAGGATTTACTTCTATGGACATTGCCGGAAAGACCGATTCAACGCAGATGGGCAAGAGCATACTTCGGCGAAAAAGAAAAATAAGAAAATATTAAAAATTAGGAGGAACATA
>CAZGJQ010000156.1:0-2174 GCA_964525815.1 uncultured Oscillospiraceae bacterium | reverse complement strand
AAACTCCGCAAGTCTGTTTGCTGTCCTTTCATAACCATATATATCAAAATTAAAATAGTCGGTATCATTACAAAACAGAGCAACATCGTATAGAGAAAACGCAATGCAGGAAGTATCAAAGTCTATAACATACATTTTATTATTCATTGCTTTATTGATGTTTCCCCGATACAAATCACAATGACAGTATCCTTGCGGTAGGTTTTTAACTTTTTCCCACAATTCATTTCCATATTCACGAAACCAATCCGTTTTTTTGTAGTTGACCTCTTCCATAATATTCACATATCTGTCTATAAAGAATTCCTTGCCTTTAACCGACAGGCTGCCGGAGTAGCTTTTCATTGTTTGATGCAGTCTACCGACAAGCTCTCCCGCTTTTTCGGTATCTCGGGGAGAGGGCTCATCTCCGGGAATATATTCAAACAGTATAATCAGGTAATCTATGTTGTTCTCTGTGTAATGAACACAAGAAGAACCTGTTTTTGTAAATATAATCGGTATTACGGGGAATTGCTTTCTCATAAGATATATTTGAACTTCAATGGAATGCAATGCTGTTTCCAGAAACGGGGTGCGAATTATCTTCGCAAAGAATGCTTTAACCACACCATATACTATGTATGATAAATTGCCGCCTTCTCTAAATAATTCAATCTTCCGGACATCTATATTATAATTCAAGTCCATTAATCGTTTAATGCTCTGAGTAATCATATAAGTAGCTCCAATCAATGCAAGAAAACATTATTTATGTCAATAAGAGAAAATTCGAAGCGGAATTATACCGCTTCGAATACATATTTGCTTTTTTTATCAGTCGTTGCGTCTGCCTCTGTTGAGCATTTCGATAATATTGTTTATCTCGTCATCTCCGCTCTGCTCGGCAGGCTCTGCTTCGGTCTTGCTTGCGCTCTTTGCCGCTTGGGCTGCCTGTGCCTGTCTCTTGGCGTCCGCATTCTTCTTGTTGGAATCAAATCCGGTAGCGATAAGCGTAATCTTCATCTCGTCCTCAAGACTGGAATCAAATGCTGCACCGAATATAATCGTAGCATCGGGCTGAGCCTCGTCGGTAATCATATTGACGGCGTTGTCTATCTCGTCAAGACCTATATCCGGTGATGCCGTGATGTTGACCACAATACCCTTGGCACCGCTTATGTTGGTCTCAAGCAGCGGGCTGGACATAGCCATCTTTGCCGCCTGCTCCGCCTTGTCCTTGCCCTTTGCGCAACCTACGCCCATGTGAGCGAGTCCTGCATTGTTCATCACTGCCGAAACATCGGCGAAGTCAAGGTTTATAACGCCTTCCACGGTGATAAGCTCGCAAATGCTCTGAACGCCCTTGCGGAGCACATCATCCGCTTCCTGGAATGCATTCAGGAAGGTAATCTTTTTATCAGTAAGGAGCTTGAGCCTCTCGTTGGGTATAACTATTAGCGAATCTACAAACTCCGAGAGCTTTTGAATTCCGGAATCGGCCTGTGTCATTCTGAGCCTGCCCTCAAAATTGAAGGGCTTTGTTACAATTGCAACGGTGAGTATATCAAGCTGCTTTGCAACCCGGGCAACTATGGGAGCCGCACCTGTTCCGGTTCCTCCGCCCATTCCGGCGGTAATAAACACCATATCGGCGCCCTTTATGGAGTTGGTAATCTCCTCAATCGATTCGTCGGCAGCCTTTTCGCCAAGCTCGGGGTTGGAGCCCGCTCCGTGTCCCTTTGTTATTCTCTCCCCTATGGATATCTTGGTGGGAGCGTTTGATTTTACAAGAATCTGAGTATCTGTATTAACATTAATAAACTCTACATCAGGCAGGTCGAAGGACTCGATCATACGGTTAACGGCATTGCCGCCGCCACCGCCCACGCCTATTACCTTTATCACAACCTTGTTTGTGTTCTCGAATACATTTGGCATTATAAAACCTCCAGATATTTTTATAACTCTGATAACTTTCTATACTCTCATAACTTATATAATAATATGTTTTTCTTAAGAAAGCAAGTGTTTTTTTTATTTTTCTGCCGAAAATGTAATTTTTTTCAGCTATAATTGCCTGATTAGGGAAAATAAGGTTAAGCCAACGCAACCGGAGCTTCCTTATGGTTGGAAACATCAATGCTTCCTTTATCGTCATCCTTTAGCTTGTCTATTATTCCTACCAAAAAACG
>CAZGJQ010000155.1:0-2194 GCA_964525815.1 uncultured Oscillospiraceae bacterium | reverse complement strand
ACTATAAAAGAATTAGCAGACGCAGTAGGAATAAACGGACAAGAACTTGAAAAGTATGAGGCAGATGAAATCCCCATTAGAGAAGCGGTAGTCGATAGAATAATAAACTATTTTGGCATATCTTGGGTAGCTCTATTGCACAAATATGATTTATACGATGAATATATACCTGAGCATTTTAATAATGATGTTGATGCTTGGGAAGCTTTTAAAAAAGCCAGAGATAAAGATGCAATGAGCGAAGTTAGGACAGACACAAAAAACTTCAAACCCGAGACTATAGCCGCTAATCATGAGAGAGAGGATTGGACAGAGGAGGAGTTAAAGGATATAGAAAAATTCAAGGAGTTTATTAAAATGCGAAGGGAGGATAAAAAAGAATAATTTCAGGAGGGGCTTATGGATGAAAAATTAATAAAAGAGATGGAAAACGAAGACATTGAGGTTGTTACGATTCACTTATCAGGACAGTTGAAAGGTTTATATGCGGATAATGTAATTGCCATTAGTAAACAGCTGAAAACCTCTGCAGAGAGAACCTGCATCTTGGCAGAAGAATTAGGGCACCATTATACTTCTTCGGGAAACATCCTGGACCAATCTAAAATAGAAAACCGCAAACAGGAATTGAAGGCCCGGCGTTGGGCTGTGCAAAAGCTTATTAAGGTAGAAGATTTTATCAAAGCCTTTGAAGCCGGAGTCCGGAACCGGGCCGAACTGGCCGAATTTCTTGAAGTCACAGAAGCATTCATTGCTACATCATTAAAGCATTTCAAAAGCATCTATGGTTTTTCATGTTCTATCGATAACTACATAATAACTTTTGACCCTTTATGTGTTTATAAACATCTTGATCGTGAATAAAGGGAGGTGAAAAACATATGAAGATAAGCAAACATGCACGCGGCGGTTACTATACTACCCTTACCATTAAAGGCAAGAAAAACTTCATATATGGGGCTACACCCGATGAAGTTGATACCAAATATACCGAAATGAAGTACAGGCACCGCCAGGGCTACAATGTAAACGATAACCCTACATTTGAAGAATATGCCTCCCTTTGGTACACTACCTACAAGAAAGACAAGGGGGCTCTTAAAACCCAGGAGATGTACAGGAATTGCATTAATAATCATCTTAACCCTGTGCTTGGGCCAAAAAAAATCAAAGAAATAACCGCTACCCAGGTGCAGGCGCTCTTAAACAGTATTACAAGCTCTAAAAGCCTTGCCCATAAGGTAAGGATAACGCTTAACCAGATATACAAGCGGGCAATAGCAGACAGGCTTACCGTCTTTAATCCGGTTACAGATTCGGACGTAATCGCTCCCGATGACCCCAAAAGAGTGTTTCTTACACCGAAGCAGCGGAGCTTATTACTGCAAATCCTCGTCGATGGCCATAGGAGCTATCCTATCATACTGACTATTCTCCACACCGGCATGCGCATGGGCGAGGCCCTCGCATTGCTATGGAAGGATGTTGATTTCGAAAAGGAAATTATCAGGGTTACAAAAGCAGTCGAGTTTGAACACAGCAAGCCAAAGCAAAAGGATCCTAAAAGCGAAAGAGGCTTCCGTGAAATCCCCATGTCCGATGCCCTTATCGATTACCTGAAGCGGTATCAGAAAGCGGCTAAAAAGAGACTATATGTATTCCCCGGCCATACCGGAGGTCCCATGGGGCTCACGGAAATGCAGAGGATATGGAGGAGTGCAGGGAAGAAAATAAGGAAATGGTTTAAGGATAATCCGGACATGAAGGAGTGTGAATTCAATTTAACCTTCAGACTGCTGCGCCACACTTATTGTACCGGTCTGTACGATGCCGAAGTGGACGAGGTTTCGGCCGCTGAAATCATGGGCCATGATATTGTTATTATGCGAAAAATATATACTCATCTCCAGAACGCCCGAAGGCAAAAGACCGCTGTCAAGATTAAAAATATTTACCAGGAACCGAGTCCGGAGGCAAACTCGGAACCGGGACAAGCCTCAGAGAAGTAGTCTTTTTTTCACAACTTTTTCACAACTTTGTGGGACTTTTTCACAGCTTTTTCGCCTTTTTTAAGCCCTTTGCGGGGAACAGCAGGACAAAGTTAAAACCCTTACAGCCGTTGAACTGTAAGGGTTTTTGTTTGGTGCGCCCGGCGGGATTCGAACCCACGACCTTCTGATTCGTAGTCAGACAC
>CAZGJQ010000154.1:0-2270 GCA_964525815.1 uncultured Oscillospiraceae bacterium | reverse complement strand
TTTTCGGATTATGGAAAAAGCCCTTGACGGTCAGTCCGTGACCGTCATTTGCCTTCGACAAAGCAGGCTTTTTCGCTATTAGCTGATGATATAAAAACCGGAAACAGGTGGATGTTTCCGGCTTTTATATTTCTATTGTATTGGCAAAGTGTCGCAGAACATAATGGTGTTAAGCCCAGATTTTTGCTTTTCGGTCGGCTGTTTCAGCACTCCGCTTTTCTGCAGCTGCTCAAGCACTCTTGTCCTTACCGGATTTGAGGAAAGGCTGTTTGTCGTCCATGCTTTGCATTGCTTCTGCATATGAGCGGGGTACATATCCTTATTCAGCTCATATAATTTTGTGTCAAGCTCATCGCTTATACCCTTCAATTCGTCGGTTATATTGGGCAGGGACTTTGTAAAGTCATTGTGCTCCAGCCAATTCTTGCAATCATCCTTAACAATTATAATGTTGACCTTATCCTTACCGTCCTCGTCAAGCAGATACCCCTTTTCATATAGCCTCTGGAACTTTTCTATCTGACTGTCCTCTTTTTTAAGGGAACCGGATATAAACTCATATAGATATTCGTAGTCTGTATACAGACTGTCACGCCAGCCACCGCTTCGTTTATCATAATAGGTATTTAGCTGCCAAGCATTCATCGGATATTTTGCCGAGCCTCTCGTCATGTTTCCGCAAGCGCTATACAAGGACCAGTCAAAGCTAACCTTAAAATCCGTTTCCACATCCGCAAACGCCGTATAATCGCCGCCGTCCTTCCTCTTAACTCTGAAGCTGTCATAATCTACTTCTCCCCGAATAAGCTTATATCCTATAGCATAGGTTATAACCGACCACATCAATATATTAAAATCATCGTCTGGAATATAAATATCCGATTTTTTGTAGTCCTTAATTGCTTCGAAAATCAAAGGCACATACTTTTCGCATAATATTTTTGCATACTTGTTATATATCACATGCTGCTGCTCCCATATCTCCTTTGTCGGCTCGTTAATATAAATATTTGTCAGGAACTTACCTCCGGAGACCTTGTCCATAAAGCTGTATTCCTCAAGAATCGCAACCTCATCCTCGACAAAAAACGGTGATACTCCCAACTCCTCGGCTATTTCATTAATTGTCTTTGGCTCGTGATATGCAGCATAAGCAATATTCTGTGTCAACCTCTTTTTCACAAAATCGTTTGTATCCCCCATGCTCCCCGGGCTGCCGCTGTGTCCCATGTTGCAGAATTTTATTGGCTTTACGCCTAAATTTCCTGTTGTTCTCATGCAATTCAACCTTTCCTTCAAGCAGTTTTTGGCTTCATACAGATGCCACTTGACCGTACCAAGAGGAAGAGAGAGTCTTTTTGCAATATCATTCAGCTTCATCCTGTCATAATAATGTAAAACAACTATTTCACGCTGAGTTTTTGAGAGAAAAGCAATCTCGCTTCGCAGCTTTTTGTATGTTTCGCTTTGGATAATGTCCTCCGCAAAATCGTTTTCTGCCGGAATATTCACTTCGTCAAGTGAAAGGTGCATGCCCCTTTTTGCCTCATCGATAAACCGTGCATAAACATTCTGAGATATACGGTATATGTATCCGTTTACATTCGCAATGTTTTCTCTTCTCAAAAGTGCGGTGTAGACCTCCAGCGTTATTGCCGAGGCTAATTCCTCTGCTTTTGAGATATTTTCGGTTTTTGATAAGGCAAATCCGAACAGTTTTTTGGTGTAGTCGGTTATAATAATGTCGGCGTCTTGCTTTCTCACTTTTTGCGTTGTCCTCCGATAACAGTCACTCACATATAGAGTGAAGTTATTTCATAAAAGGTTGGGAAATATATAAAACAAGCCGCCGTTCGGCGGGCTTGTCGGTGGTGATAGGGCTTTTATTCTGCGCTGCTTTCTTTTTTTATCTCCTCCACATATTTCTTGATCGATTCCAATCCGTCAGCTTCTCCCTTGAACCTCCCCCGTAAAGCTACATAAACGAAGGCTACCGAAAGCAAAATGGCAAAAATTACTATCAAAACACCTATAATAGGGTTAAGACCCGTTATAACAAAATTATTCAGCCGTATGTCCGAGTTGTTGATAACAGCCAGAAGGTTGGTCTTGTCATATAGCCCGAACAAGGAGCCGAGTATTGCGGAAGGATACCAGAACTGAATCGCAAACATTCCGCTGAAGGATGAGCCGAATCCGGTAAAAATATTATAAAATGAAATTATAATACCGCAGATTATCGTCTGCGTTTTTGCTTTGTTCCTTGATTG
>CAZGJQ010000153.1:0-2289 GCA_964525815.1 uncultured Oscillospiraceae bacterium | reverse complement strand
CGGTAATCTTTACGCAAAGAGTGCAGACTCCAAGTTGCTGCATTCCGGAACAGGCGGCGCACTTAATTTCGGAGGGTATCACATACAGCTTAAGGGGAGCTACTCAGGATATTCCGCCGCATATACTGCAGCAGCCAAAAAGGATAACGCCTTTGTTGCTTTTTCCGGCGGAGCTTTTGTTGTACGGGTTGGAATGTTCAGCTCGTATTCCGAAGCAACTTCCGCATTAAGCTCCTATCCCGGCGGTACTGTTCATTCACCCGCCTCGGACGGTATTACCCTTTGTGATATTAAAAGCGGAAGAATTTTGTTTGAATATGACTCTAACAACAAGAGCTTTGCTCTAAGAGCACAAAAAAACAAGGCTGTAACCCTGCCGATATCTTCGGGCAGCGGTAATACATTTTACTCGTTTTACGGTTTTTTTGAGTACTCCGTAAACGGCGGTAAGCTCAATATGGTAAACAGCATAGACCTTGAGCGGTATGTAAAAGGAGTTATGGCCAACGAGGTCGGACTTAATGCTTCCGACGAGGTTACTAAGGCTTTTTCGATTTTAATACGCACGGTTCCGCAGAGAGCCACAAAGCACGCTGAATACGGTTTTGATGTTTGCAACCAATCCTGTTGTCAAGTATACAGAGGTACACACCGGAATAACGAACGTCTTGACAGCATTGTTGATTCTACAAAGGGGATTATTTTGACCTATGAGGGCAGTCCCATAAGCTGCCAGTATAATTACAGCAACGGGGGCGCAAGCTGCAGCTCCATCGCTGCGTGGGGGAGCAGCTCTCTTCCCTATCTTACCAGTGTATTCCTTGAGGAGCCGGAATCGGAGGCTGTAGTATGGAAGGAGATATACAGCGGGAATGAGCTATACGAATTTCTAAAATCCAATCCCTCCTTTTCCTCGCTGCGCGGCGGAATCTCCGATATAAAAATAATGGATACAGACCCGCTCGGCTCCGATTATGTTACAGCCCTTGCGGTAACGGATGAATACAGCAATACGGTTACCCTTTATAATTCCTCTGTAATAAGAGGCGCGCTGGAGCTAAACAGCTCTAACTTTATAATTGGTTACGCTCTGAAGTCAAGTGTTCGGAACACCACCGGAACCGATACGTCTTATTCGGTCTCGGTCGCTACCGCAAACGGCATAGAAAGCATTTCAAGAATTGGAGAGACCTATAGGGTGCTCTCCGCAAGGGATGATACTGGGGAAATTACGGCGGATTATATTCTATTTGACGGTAAGGGCAGGGGGCATGGCGTAGGCTACAGCCAGGTTGGTGCGGAAAGACTAATCGACGAGGGATACGACTATGCATATACATTATCCTTCTTCTTCCCGGGAACCGTTTTAACAGACATTTATAAGTAATTTTTATTGCCAAATATATTTTTGCTGAATAAGTATCCAGAAAATCCAATGCAGTTTTTTACAAACTGTAAAATATTTACTCCGCTATTTACAAAAACCCCTGCCGGCTGTATAATAACCGCAGGGGAGTTGATTTTTAAGGATGTCTGTTTTTTACAAGCAAAAAAGATTTATTCTTACCTGGGTGCTTTTTTCAAGCCTTGCCATAGCGGTATACAGAATATATATAATCACCAACAATATCGAGATAGACTCGGTGGAATCGCAGAACTACTATCTCTTTGATAACGCAGAGACTTATATATTTGCTCTGCTTACCGCAGTTATTATAGCTGCCTTTATTCTTGCTGCTGTTTTTCTTTCCCGCAGGTTAAGGAATTGCCTTGTATTTGGAGAGCCCTCCATTATATTCACATCCTCCTTAAGCGGATTTCTGCTCTTGGGAGCTGTGTTTTATTATATTTTCTATTATACTGAGGACACAAACGGGTTATCCTTTTTGGATATGGCAATCATTATATCCGCCGTTATCAGCGCAATATATCTGCTTTTGAACGCAAGCGGCAAGACGGAATGCAACGGAAAAGCGGCAGCTTGGTTTTCCTTGGCACCTATCGCTTTTTTTGCGTTCAGGTTACTAAACGATTTTATAAGACAAAGCACGACGCATAACGCATCCTCCACAAACTATCTTTTACTATCCCTTATCGCTTTTCTTCTCTTCTTCTTAGCGGAGAGTAAGTTCAGAATCGGTACCGGTAGCATCACCTTATATATTGTATTCGGTTTTCTCTCAATCCTTCTTTCCTTGATTTACTCACTTCCCACGCTTATTCTGGCTGCTTTTTGGGTATTCCCCACCAACTATACAATGCTCTATTCAGCGATTGACCTTACCTTAG
>CAZGJQ010000152.1:0-2317 GCA_964525815.1 uncultured Oscillospiraceae bacterium | reverse complement strand
TGATTTATCTTTGAGTTGTTCTCGATTTTGTCATCAAGTGCTCCAAGGGTATCCGCGATCGCGCGTTGCTCAGCTTTATTGTTTGGCACGAAAACCTCAATCTGTTTCATGACAGAGCCGGAAACCTCTTTAAATGTCGTGCCGCTCCCCATATTCTCTATTCGGTCACGGTTATATACGAGCAAGTAATAGAGAAAAAGGTAGTCTGTATAAGAGTTCGGAACAATGCTCTTAAACCCCTGATTAGTGCAGACCTTGTTTTCAGCAATCGCCACATATCCTATAGGGGCACGAGAAGTGAATAAGACGCTATGTGGTGGCATAAGCCGAGCAGAACTGTTTTTCAACCCATCAGCTGTGATGTTACGCTCCCCACGTCTAATGAACCTCCCTTGAAAGGTTGATAAATCCTTTGGCGTTATCCACGCAATATCGCCACCGTAGTAGCTTTCATTTTTTGTTGACGGCGTAGCTCCTCCGACTATTTCACCGAGGTCTGCCAATGTGCATCGTTTCCAATCACTCATCCCGTCGTCCCTCCTAACCAATATACTTTCTGTGCGAATTCTTTACATTCGCCTGATTAACCATTGCGTAATGCATGGTCGTATCTATCTTTACATGACCAAGTAACCGCTGTACTTGCTCAATGGGCATTCCTTTGTCAATGGCGCGGGTGGCAAGTGTGCGCCTAAATTTGTGTGGGTGAACCTTTTGTATATCTGCCCGCTTGCCGATTTCTCGCATCCGAGTTTCTACGCCACCAATGAGTAACCGCTCACGGGGCAGAGTCAGCGACACGAACAGCGCGGGGTTGTCGTCGTTGCGACCATCGAGGTAGTTCAACAGGTGGATTTTGGTTCGGGCATCGAAATAGACCACTCTCTCACTGCCGCCTTTGCCTAATACCACGCATTCACGCTCGTGGAAGTTTACATCCTCTTGGTTGAGGCTTACCAGTTCGCCGACACGCATTCCTGTTGATGCGAGGAGGTCAACTATCGCAAGGTCGCGGATTTCCTCGCAAGCGTCCCGAAGCAGTTCCAAGCTCTCATCACTGAATGTCTCCTTAATCGGCTTGTCCGTCTTTACTTTATGGATTCGACGCACAGGGCTTTTCAAGATGTAGTCCTCGTCCTCAAGCCACCCAAAAAAGCTACTGAATATACGACGCATATTGTCAATCGTCACTTTGCTGGATTTCCGCTCTTTCTGGTATCCCGCCAAATAGCTGCGCAGATCGTCTGTACTTATTTCACGCATGGGCTTAGTAACAGTGATGAACATTTGCCGAACGGTGGAGTCGTAGTATTTCAACGACTTCTCACTGCAGCCTTCTATACGTTTCGCGGCAATGAAAACATCCAGCAATCCTCCGTTATCTTTGGATTCTTCCTGTGAGGGAGCCTGCTTTTGTGTTATCTCCACCCCATGTAGGGAGTTTGTAAGAACTCTTCTGAGTTCCTCCAGTTGTGCCAAGTTAAGTATCGGTGCCATGCTCGCCTGAATCTGTGTAATGAGTTTATCCTTCATATTTCCTCCTGCCTTTCTAATTAATAGTTTTGTTACTGGCAGGAGGAGTGGTAAATCATCATTTAGCGTCGCCAAGGTCGGCAACGGATAGCTCGCCGGACATTAGGCGGGGTAAAATCGAATCTCGTATCGCAGCGAGGTGTTCACTTTGACAATGGTTTGTATAAATTTCTTCTGTTATTGGCTGAACTGCTTCATTAAATCTTTGAAGTATTTCAGTTGTCGGTACGAGTATCGGGTGCTTGATTATATGAGTGACCTTTATACTCGGCTGAACAGAGCCAATATTATACGAAACTAGATCGTCTTTGATGTATTGAAGATACTGATCCAAATAAAGCGGTATTTCCGACCTAAAACCAACGACATTTTGAGCGATACAACCACGGTTTCCAAAGAACAGCTTCATCTCGGCAAGGCTACCTACTGTCGAAAGCAAGATGTCATACGGTGCTGGATGACCACTACGGAACCAAGAATTATATGTTTCTGCTTCAACAAACTTTGTGCAATTATTGAAGTCGATGATACGCTGATTTCCCGAAAGGGCTTTGACATCAATAATCGGATAATCAGTCGGTTGCGGGGCAAGTTGGGGTGTTTTCCCTCTGTTGTCGATACTTTGCACCAGAGACCCCAGCGGAACTTCCCGCCAGTCTTCGGGCATCACGCCGCCGAACGGCTCGAAGTCCACGAACCACGACTTGAAAATGGCCTGCGCCATCTGCTCTAAATGATGATTTATCTTTCTGTTTTCAGTAATCCGCGCGTCAAGGGCGGACAA
>CAZGJQ010000151.1:0-2340 GCA_964525815.1 uncultured Oscillospiraceae bacterium | reverse complement strand
AAATTATTACAGTATCCACTTCCTCTTTATATTCCGCTGGCATATATAAAACAGCAATATACCAAATCCAATTAGAATCGCAAAGCCAAACCATGCATTCATAAGTCCGGTATGCATGATTGCGCCATTTAACATATCTGCTCCATATGTCAACGGCAGGCAATAAGAAATAGGTTGCAAAAAAACAGGTAGATTATTTACAGGGATAAAAAGTCCCGATAGAAAGAGCATTGGAAAGCGGAAAAAGTTTGAATAGGTCTGCGCTTCAAAAACTTCCTTTGATGAAACCGCTATCGCAAGACCGAGAAGCGTTGATGTAACTGCCATTAATAGTACGCTGACTATCGTAACCCACCAGTTAATCCCCGACAAATCAATCATAAATGCGGCAAATAAAATCGGTGAGAAAGAGATAATTGCTCCGAAAAGTATAGCGCCGGAAATTTTCGCAAGCACAAGCGTAGTCATACTTATGGGAGCTAATAACAAGCGGTCAAAGGAACGCCCTTTTCGCTCAAAAGTTATTGTAACCGCCAGCATAGACGTTGTCCCGAACAGTATGCTCATAGCCATTAACCCCGGTAGCAGAGATCTGATATCTATACTTTGGGTCGACGGTGTGCGTATAAACTGCATCAACGTCCAGGAAAGAGGGAATATGATGCCCCAGCTTATATTCGGTGGTTTTAGATAATAGTTTTTAATATCCTTTTTTAATATACTCCAAAAGGCAATCCACGCATTCATTTCTTTTTGCCCTCCTTCTCTTTCTGCAGTTTACCGGCCTCTATTCCGGTTACCTTAACAAACACATCTTCCAGAGTCGGTCGTATTTCCTTAGCCTCAAACACGGAAATTCCTCTGCCGTCAAGGTATTGCAAAATCGGTGAGAGAGCAATTTTTTCAGTTGATGTTATAAAACAAGTGTTTTCATCTTTTGGTTTAATTCGAAGATTAGAGAAATCACGCTGCAAATCATCTTTAATTCCGTTTGCGCTTTCATTTAATGTCAATTTAATAATATGCTCATGCCCGGCGTTTTCCATCAATTCGTCAACCGTGCCTGTTTTTGCGATTTTCCCATCAACAATAAACGCAATCCGGTCGCAAATCCGCTGTGCGTCCTCGATATAGTGCGTGGTGAGGAATACCGTAGTACCCCGACGCTTCATATCAGAAATAAGACTGCGAATTTGCCTTGCACTCTCCACATCAATTCCCGTGGTAGGCTCATCTAAGAATAATATCATGGGATTATGTATGATACCCGCGGCAATGGCAAGCTTGCGGCGCATTCCTTTGGAGTATGCCCGAAACGGTCGTTTCCCAGCACTTTTTAAGTTGAATTGCTCAAGCAATTCACTCGCCTTCTTTTCCCGAGCATCCTTTCTCATACCATATAGCGAAGCACAAAAGCAAAGATTATCAAAACCGTCCATCTCGTCATACAAATTAGACTCGTCAGGTACAATACCCATGATGCTTTGCGCTTTTTTTATATCCTTTATGCCGTCGATATTATTAATTAATATCTTACCTCCCGAAGGTCTGGACAAACCGATGAGCATATTAATGGTTGAGGTTTTACCAGCTCCGTTTGGACCTAAAAAACCAAAAATTTCGCCTTGCCCAATATCAAAGGAGATGTCGTCCACGGCGGTAAAATCGCGGTATGTCTTTTTAAGATTCGTGACACTTACAACGCCCATGAGCTGAATTCTCCTTCCCCTCTGTTATGGGTCCATGACAAGTAAAACGGACTTCCTCAGAACATTCTTTCCCGGATTTATGAACATGACATTTATCCCGTTTTTTCTGCATACAGTTTTCTTCCTCGGGTTTGCAAGCCTCTCTTTCAATCTCTGCCAGTGTTTCGATTTCTTTTGCGAGAGCCTTGAGTTGTACACGGTCTACATCATAATGCATAAAGTATCCACGCTTTTCTCTGGTAAGCAAACCTGCTTCACGTAATACTCTTAAGTGCTGAGAAATGGCCGCTTCTGTCAAATCGAGTCGCCGGGCCAAAGCCCCTACGCAATAGTTACTCTTTAACAGCAGCTTCACTATTTTCAGTCTTGTGTCGTCGGCGATTGCCTTCAAAACTATAGCGGTATTTTCCATAATACGACCTCCTTTTAATTAAGTTGGTACTTAATTAAAAGGATAGCACTTATATTTGATTAAGTCAATACTAAATCCTAAAAATCTTGATTCGAGGCTTTTATGCATAGAAAAGCAGCTTGCCATTGTATCAATCACAAGCTGCATTTTGTCGCACAAGGAGAGATATGAACTCTCGCGCCAGTTGCCCGACCTACACCCTTAGCAGGGCCGCCTCTT
>CAZGJQ010000150.1:0-2422 GCA_964525815.1 uncultured Oscillospiraceae bacterium | reverse complement strand
ACTGTCCGGCGGCAGGCTTTAAGACCATGCCGCCATATGTCATCTTTCCTTCATCTGAAATCTTGAGTTCACCACCGATGACGGTTTTTTCACCATCTTGCTCGGTATAGTTTTTTGTGTTATAACTCATATCGCACCTCCGTTAAGCCTTCTGCTGAAGCACCTTGATGGCTTCAGGAAGAATAAGTTTGCCGTCAACACGCTGACTTGCAAGAAAACCAACCTGACCGGTGGTTGCAAACAGCTCGTTTAGGCGCTTGAAAGAGCGTCCCTGTCTGTCCGCTATCCAGTAATAACCGAAGTCACCAAAGGCGATGGTCTTTGCACCCGCTTCAATGATTGGAGCATAGGCAGAGGTGTATACCGGGCGGTTAAGCAATGTATCCGGTGTGCCTGCTGTTAAGGAAGGCTGCCACAGATATTGCCCTTGCCCGTCTTTTAATTTACGAATTGCCTTTACTGTTGCATCATTCATCAAAAAGGCAGCATTTTTTCTATACGGTGCTTTTAAGGAATAGACAAGATCGATTATCTCATCTGCGGTAACTGCAGTCGCAGAACCGGCGGCAATGCCAAGCTGCGCACCGCCTGTAGTATTAAAAATACCCGTCGGTTTTCCGTCAGCATCTCCGATAAGAAACGCTTCTTCCTCTTTAGCACCTATTCTGCGTGCAAACTCAGTTGCGATATATCTTTCAAGATTAAACACGCTGTCATTAAGAAGCTCATCCGATACCTTTATCATGGTTCCCAGCTTATAGGCGCCGATGGATGTCTGTCCGAAAACAGAATCACTCTCGTCAAATTCCTCACCTTCATCCAGCCAAGCCGCTGTGCCTTTTGTTACTACTACAGGTATTTTTCGGTCTCCGCTTGAAGTCTGAATAATCTTGGCAAGCTTACGAAATACATTTTCCTCCTCAAGGGTCTGAACCAAGGTATGCTCAAACTCATCAGGGACAAGATAACCACCTTCAGAATCAGTGCCAACTGTTAATGAATTGATCACCTCATGACGGGGATTTTTGCTACGCATGACATTCCAGAACGCTTTTTTGTAATCGTCTGAAGCCCTGCCCGTTTTGGTATCAATACCGGGAACGGCGGGTTTTCCTGTTAGCGGCGCATTTAGCGGCTTATTAAGTTCTCGGTCGAGTGCTTCCTGTCTTTCAAGACGGTCAATTTCTTTGCCAAGAGCGACAACATCCGATTCCATCTTTTCGTATGTGGCGGTATCCTCGGCGGATATAAGTCCGTCCGTACCGCGCTTGGTGTCGAGGAAGGCTTTGGCCGCTTCCCATGCTTTTGCGCGTTTCTCACGCAGCTCAAGAATTTTGTTCATAGTATTATTCCTCCTAAAATTTAGTGTTGAATTAAAGAAAGCCGCTTCTCAAGCCAATCTGCGGGAGTGGCTTTGGCGACATCAATCGGTGTTCCTGTTTTAACAGGCGGTTTCTTTGGATTAACTTTGTTAAGCAGAGAATTTGTGACGGCTCTGCGGCTGAAAGCGTAAGTGAAATCTTCGGTTTGCACACGTTTCTTTTCATCCTCTAAAATGCCGTCAGCAAAGCCGAGTTCTATGGCTTTGTTAGCGCTTAGCCAAGTTTCGGCATCCATAAGATGAGAAAGCTTTGTTCGTGACTGGCCTGTTTTGATTTCATAAGCGTTAATGATGCTTTCTTTAACCTCCGAGAGCATAGCAATGGCTTTTTGCATTTCCTCGCTGTCGCCGATGGCAATGGTCAGCGGATTATGCACCATCATGAGCGCAGTCGGTGCCATCAAAACTGTTGTTCCGGCCATAGCGATTACCGAAGCAGCCGATGCGGCAATGCCGTCGATTTTTACAGTAACCTTGCCTTTGTAATCCATGAGCATTGCGTAAATCTGACTGGCTGCAATGCAATCTCCGCCCGGCGAGTTCAGCCAAATAACAATGTCACCCTCTCCGGCAATCAAATCTGCTTTGAACGCCTTAGGGGTGACATCATCATCAAACCACGATTCTTCGGCAATCACGCCGTCAAGGTAGAGTGTTCGGACACCGGATTTTTCGTCCCGTGTCCAGTTCCAGAATTTCTTCATTCGGTTTCCTCCGTTTCTTTTATATTTGCGAACGCACCCGCGTCCTGTAATTTGGTCATCGCGCCGTTGATGAGATAGAGATCGCCACCAAGCTCCGCAGGGATTCGGTCGAGATTTTCAAGCTCTCGAATATCGTTTGCACTCATCCAGCCGTTCTGGCGTGCTGTTGCATATCCGCTCATGCGACTTACATAGTCGCCGCGGAGCAGCCCGTCTACATTAAATTTGATGAACACGGTCGGCTCCCCGCCGCGCGGATTCTTCTCGCTCTCCATGAGCAGGGCACGGTACATGGACTGTTCCCATCGCACCACCCACGGGTCAAGGGTGTATTTCA
>CAZGJQ010000149.1:0-2423 GCA_964525815.1 uncultured Oscillospiraceae bacterium | reverse complement strand
AAGGTGGGATAAAATCCCATTGGATAAGGCTGAATCTTACCACTTTTTATGTATGGCTTTTGTAATTCAAGCATTGTATCCAGCCCTTCAGAACTGTCATATTTAGCCGCGCCCTCCATTCCCGGATCACACAAGCGAGGAGCAAAATCCATACCGAATCTTTCTGCTATTCTGCGCGCATAGCAATATTCACATCCATGTAAGCAGCCTGTAACCGGGTTCCATGTACTGTCAGCCCAATCTATTTTTGTTTTTCCACTCATAACGCACTCCTGTCCTGTCTTTTTTATTACTATAATCAACTCCAACATAACACGGAACCACATCTTTGCTTTGGCATTTTCTACATGGCAGTCCGTCATTGGTACGAGTCAGTTTATAAACTCTATTGCAATTCAAGCATATCATGTATGATGTTTTTTTCATTATTTCATCCCGGCGCTTTCCATATAAAATTCAACTTCTGATGATTCAATATATCGCCAGCTCTGCGGAGGCCTGCCGATTATCGGGATAGGGGTGTTGTAACGGATTGGGTTTTTAATTATCCACCCATAAATTATTTTACCTTCGCCAATGTATTTACTTAACTGTTCGTGTGTGATGCAGCCGCCTTCGCTTAATAATATTCCATCCTCATCATTATGCACCAAGCATTTATTACACTTAAATTCTCCGACAATCGCACCTGCTCCACCTTTTGACTTTGTTTCATAAAGATATACTGTAGATTGGATTAACTGCTTCTTAGGAAAGCTCTTCCGAAGCTCGAGCTTCTTTTCGCCGGAGAATATCTTGTCAGCATACTCTTTATGGATCGATAGTAATATATCCACAATAAACCTCTTATCTTCTGTACACTCTGCCCCCTCGAAGCATCCGCAGAATATTATTGATACGGGATTCTTCACGGGACTTGTTTATTACCTGCTTATTATTTGTCTTCTTGACAGGTGTTTTCTTATTTTTGATCTCGTTACCGTATTTATCAAATTCGGGGATAGGTTCCTGTACAAATGAACGCCATTTGTCAGCAAAAGGGCTTTTTGTACCTCTGACCGGCGGCTTGTTTATGCGTATGTAGCCAGCCTTAATCATCCGCGCCCGTGCGATTGATCTCCTTAATCTTCTCATCTTTCTACCTCCTGACTTTCCCTCCGGTTCATGATGATTTCGGAATATTTAAGAATTGCCGATATCTCATCAATGAACTCCTCTGTAATAAGATCAACGATCAAAACAATACCGAGCAGTAAAAAACCTTCCTTTACCGCTATGTATTGCTGACCTGAAGGTGTTTTCCTCTCGTACAGGTCAATTCCGTCTACACAGTCGGCAAAAGGAGCTAAATACCGCTCGTTTATAAATATTATTCCGTTTTCCGTAATTAGCGGCTCATATGTACTGCCGTCTTTACATATCAGCATATCTGCGCGCTCAAGCTGCACCTCGTTGTCACATGCGTCATTAAGGCAGAATTCGGGCATCGAATCAAAATGTTGAAATAGGTATTTTTCTTTTTTTTCATCCGGGATATCAAACATAGTAAATATATGCTCTTCGCTTAACGTTGGCAGATTGTATAGCGGATACCAGGCAGCGCCGTTGCCTATCCATTGGCAGGATTCACCCTCGTAGAGCATTATTGTTTTGTTGTTCTTGCAGATGCTTGCGATTGATTTAATTTTCACTTTTTACCTCCAAGTATTTTATTATTTTCTCCCTGGCCTCTGTCCACGAATAACATATGCAGACAGCATATCCTTGCTTGCTGAGTTGCTGGAGCCAGTTAATCTGGTTTACCGTTGGCTTATTCTTCGCAACTTTTAGCTCTATAAATAGTCCGTGGTATTTCCCTCTCGGAGAGGGGAGGAGTATGTCCGGCACTCCTGCCTTCACTCCTTGTCGTTTCAGGTTCGCGGCTTCGAGCCTGTTTCTGCTGCCGCCGTTCGGGATGTGGAACATGAGTTGCAGCTCCGGGTAAATGTTTGCGTAAACCTCCGCCCATTGAAACAATGCCTCCTGTTCATCAGCTTCATAGGTTTTCATTAACCTGAGCTCTTGCTGTTGAGCGTTTTTTCAGCTTGTTTCCTGCAAGCTTTACTTTAGCTACCAATATTCCGGTTCTAGTAAATTCAGGATTGCTGCTCCGTAGACCCGCTCTTGTTAAGTGCAGGGATTCAGCCATTGTAATTAACGCTAAGTTATCAAGCGATATATTGCTCTTATCTCCGTCCAGGAAGGTTATAACATGACCTTCCGGAACCGGTCCGTTTTCCTTCTCCCAGATTATTCTGTGCTTGAGTTCCCAAACATTTGGTTCTGCAGTTTTGACGAGGGTATACCCATCTTTATTGTCAATCCGCTCACTGCCTATCGGCTTATGACCGACCGGAATATTGCCTTTCTTAAACCATCCTTTT
>CAZGJQ010000148.1:0-2449 GCA_964525815.1 uncultured Oscillospiraceae bacterium | reverse complement strand
TGCTCTCTGTAACCGACTAAGGAGGAACAAAATTGGGAAAAGCACTTATTATAGGATGCGGAGGAGTAGCGAGCGTCACCATACACAAATGCTGTCAGAACAGCGGCGTTTTTGAGGAAATAATGATAGCATCCCGCACAAAAAGCAAATGTGACGCTTTGAAGGAGAAGCTGAAGGACAGCAGGACAAAGATACACACAGCAAGGGTTGATGCGGACAATGTGGACGAGCTGGTTGCTCTGATAAATGACTTTAAGCCTGAAATTGTTATAAACCTCGCCTTGCCCTATCAGGACTTGACCGTAATGGAGGCTTGTCTGGCCACCGGCACCCATTATCTTGATACCGCTAACTATGAGCCTGAGGATACCGCAAAGTTTGAGTACAAATGGCAATGGGCATATAGGGAGCGGTTCGAAAAAGCGGGGATTACCGCAATACTCGGCTGCGGCTTTGACCCCGGTGTTACCGGTGTTTTTTCGGCTTATGCCGCAAAGCATCATTTTGACGAGATTAATTATATAGACATTTTAGACGCAAACGCGGGCGACCACGGTTATCCGTTTGCCACCAACTTCAATCCCGAGATAAATATCCGTGAGGTAACCTCAAAGGGCAGCTACTGGGAGAACGGAAAGTGGGTTGAAACAGAGCCCATGGAGATAAAAAGGGTATACAATTTCCCCGAAATAGGCAAAAAGGATATGTATCTTCTGCACCATGAGGAATTGGAGTCGTTGGCGGAGAACATCAAGGGAATAAAGCGCATACGCTTCTTTATGACCTTCGGACAGAGCTATTTAACACACCTTAAGTGCCTTGAAAACGTTGGAATGACATCTATAGAGCCTATTGAGTTTGAGGGCAATCAGATTGTACCGCTCCAGTTCCTGAAGGCTGTGCTGCCCGACCCGGCGTCACTGGGACCGAAAACGGTCGGAAAGACAAACATCGGATGCATTTTTACCGGGAAAAAGGACGGAAAAGAAAAGCATTATTACCTTTACAATGTATGCGACCATCAGGAATGCTACCGGGAGGTAGGCTCGCAGGCAATAAGCTATACCACCGGTGTTCCCGCAATGATAGGCGCAATGCTATTGATGCAGGGTAAATGGAAAAAACCCGGCGTTTACAATGTGGAGGAGTTTGACCCTGACCCGTTTATGGAGGCTCTTAATAAGTGGGGGCTTCCCTGGCGGGAGAGCTTTAAACCGGAGCTGGTAGACTGATAATGGAAAAGCTGGATTTTGATACAAACGCACTGTCCACTCCTTATATCATTGTGGATGAGGAGCGGCTTATTAAGAACCTTGAGAAGCTAAAAACGGTTTCAACAGTCACCGGCTGTAAGATACTGCTGGCTCAAAAGGCTTTTTCCATGTTTTCCTTATATCCGCTTATCGGTAAATACCTTGACGGAACAGCGGCAAGCGGATTGTTTGAAGCGAGGTTAGGGTATGAGGAAATGGGTGGGGAGAATCATGTTTTTTCCCCCGCATATACAGAAGAAGAATTTGATGAGCTGCTCGGTATCTGTGACCATATAATTTTTAATACCTTTAAGCAATGGGAGCGTTTCAAGTATAAAGCAAAAAAGAGCGGAAGAAAGTTTGGTATCCGCATAAATCCCGAGCTGTCTACCCAGAGCCATGCCATATATGACCCGTGTGCTTTAGGCTCGAGACTGGGAGTTACGATAGGGAATTTCCGTCCCGACTTATTGGACGGAATTTCCGGACTGCATTTTCATACTTTATGCGAGCAGAACTCGGATGCGCTGGAAAAAACCCTTGTGGCAGTGGAAGAAAAGTTTGGAAAGTATCTTTATGACATGGAATGGATCAACCTCGGGGGAGGACATCATATAACCCGTTCTGATTATGATACGGAGACCCTGATTCGCTGCATTAACCGTATTAAGAATAAATATGGTGTAAGTGTTTATCTTGAGCCGGGGGAAGCTGTTGCGCTGGACATTGGCTTTTTGGTGACAAGCGTTGTTGATTTTATGGAAAACGGAATTACCAACGCAATTCTCGATACAAGCGCCGCCTGCCATATGCCGGATATTATAGAGATGCCTTACCGTCCCGAAATAATCGATGCAGGTAAACCGGGCGAAAAGCCCTTTACTTACAGACTCGGAGGCCCGACCTGCCTTGCCGGAGACCTGATAGGCGATTATTCATTTGACAGACCGCTCAAGGCGGGGGACAGGCTTGTTTTCCGGGATATGGCACACTATACAATGGTAAAGAGCAATATGTTCAACGGAATGAACCTGCCGACTATAGCACTGCTGGATAAAAACAAAAATATTAAGCTAATCCGCTCCTTCGGTTACTCCGATTTCAAGAGCAGACTTTCATAAAGATTAAAAGCCGCAATGCGGCTTTTCAGACTGAAGACAAAGTCCGCTCAAAAAGGGTGGATTTTGTTGCGTTTT
>CAZGJQ010000147.1:0-2516 GCA_964525815.1 uncultured Oscillospiraceae bacterium | reverse complement strand
CCTTAAGCTTAATGTGATACCCTCCGAAATTAAGAGCGCCCCCTGTTCCGGAATGCAGCAACTTGGAGTCTGCACTCTTTGCGTAAAGATTACCGCTCGGAGCGACGACAAACGCTTTATAATCCAGCCGAAACAGCTCAACAAAGCTCTCGCCGTCGCAAAAACCAATCTCAAACCCGCTCTCCGAGCTGTTGTGGGAGGAAAACAATCTCGAATCCCTGCCGGGCAGAGAATAGTACATACCCACTCTGACCGTTTGGGGATGCTGCTTAGCATATGCAATATCCCCGGTGTTTATAGCAGAAAACAGCAATACGGAGGTAATAACCCCGATTGCGGTTTTTTTAACTGATCTCATAGCTGCCCCTTATAGTAAAATATGCCCGGGGACCGGTTACCAGAATATATTTTTTTGCATCCGATTCGGATGAATAATAAACATGCCCAAACTCCAAGGGCTTACCGGAGAAGAATTCCTTCCCCACAGACATATCCGTAACACCGTCTCCGATTTCGGTCGAGGTGGTAATTATAACCGCTCCGCCTCCTCTGTAAATGAGCTCGCAGTCCGCACCGAGGATAAATATACTTCCACTCTCTGCACTAATATCCTTATAAGCCGAATCTGTGGTAACAACAACAGTATCTATACCGAGCTGCTCCAGAACCTCCGCAACTATTTGCGGCTTGAGCACCTCGTTTACATAGCTGAGTGTTACCAATGGATCGTCATCCCGGGATTCGGCTGATGCCGGAATACTTATAACGGTTATAATTAGTAGAATGGTAACCGCAGATATTATTAGTCTTTTTATTGAGTCTATCATATGTTTTTAGTCCTTTCCAAAAAATGCATCCGTATAGTATTATACCATCTTTGTCAAGTCCATAATATAAATGCACATTTTTTGCGTGAAAAAGTATTGAAAAATACCGCTAATAGGTGTAAAATACGGTAAAATATTAAAAAGAGGTAAATATATGTATAACAGCAGACGACGTTATGGAAATAAACATATTTCTATTGCTATTGATACAGTTTCGGGTGAGTTTTTAGAACTCGTTAATAAAGTTAACGGTGATAATCTAATAAAGAGTATGCCTTTTAACCTTCCCGTTTTATTCTCGGTTACGGTCGGCTCGGTTAGGTTGAGTGTTCCTACCCTTAATATGGTAAAGGAGCATCCGGTGCTTAAAGCGCAGATTACGGAAAGAGCAAGCGAAAAGGAAAGCGGAAGGGAGATTGGTATTGAATACAGCAAGCTCTCGGACGGTAAAGAGATTTATGATATAGCTGTAAGCATAACGGTATTTTTACCCGATGACAAAGGAGAGCTAAGGCTTTCCTCCGAGGTTAGGAATAACGGCGGATACAACGTGGACAGGTTTTCCTTTCCGATTATTAACGGTGTTTATTTAGGGGAGAGCTACAAGGATGACACGCTGGTTTATCCGTTTAACTCGGGGATGAAGTTCCAAAACCCGGTAGAATACCTTGCTAAGAAGCCAAAGCATGTTTTTTGGCGCTGGCAGGAGTACCGCTATTATTATCCGGTTGACGGATGCTGCGGAGTAAAGAACGCAGATGGTTTATACGGTTACGGCAGCCCTTATTCCGGTCCTTTGTCCATGGCTTGGCTGGACCTTTATGACGAGAGCGGAGGTCTTTATTTCGGAATGCATGAGCGAAACGGCATTTGCCGTTTGCTTGCGCAAACATACGGTCCGGATTATCCTGGAATGAGCTTCAGCCTTGAGAAGACGGTGGAGCATGACCGGGACTTTGGGATATATAACGCCGTGGTTGCCGTTCATAAGGGGGACTGGCACGACGGAGCGGATATTTACAGAAACGCACACGAACATACGGCACGCACTGAGCCGTCCTGGATTGCGGACAGCGTTTCGCTTGTTGCGCATTATGATTTTAAGTATCAGAACGGCGGGGTAGTGCATCGTTTTGCGGATATACCCTCGCTGGTCGAGCAGGCGAAGAGTCTGAACACCGATCATCTTTTATTTTCGGGTTGGCATAAAGACGGATTCGACAACGGCTTCCCCGAATACATTGCGGACAGCGATTTGGGAACAGAAGCCGAGCTTGCCGCAGGTCTTAAGTATGCCGCCAAAAACGGGGTCAAGGTCTGCTTCTATATAAATTCTCGTATCGCAAACAAGAGGTATGCTCATCTTGCGGACTTTATAAAGGATAATGCGGTTATGAGACGGGACGGCAGCCTCGAGATAGAGAGCTACGGTGACAAATCCCTAACCTTTGCCACAATGTGTCCGGGAACCGAGGGCTGGCAGAACAAGCTCCTTGAAGCGATTAGATATGTTGTTGATTTAGGTGCAACCGGAGTTTATCTTGACCAGCTGGTTATGGCGGCTCCGAGAATCTGTCATAATCCTCTTCACAAGCATCCTGCGGACGGCTGGTGCGACGGATATATTTCCTTGCTTAAAAAAGCGAATCAAATAAAGACCGTAAGCGGCGACTCTATTTCCATTATAAC
>CAZGJQ010000146.1:0-2516 GCA_964525815.1 uncultured Oscillospiraceae bacterium | reverse complement strand
GAGGATTTTCGAAAAACCTCTCAATCCAACCCTGCTTTTGAGGGTGTTGAGCTTGATGACTTTGCTCAGATAGACGGCAGTACCGGAAAGCCGGCTCTGTCTTCATACATACACACGGAGGGCAAGGATCTTCACTGGATATTTAAGCATTACAACGGTAACGCTCACTGCTTCAACCATCCCGCATACGAAAATGCGTACTGGAAGCATATCAAAGACATTATAGAAATTGCCATGGTCGACGGAATGATGAACGATGATGTGCAGTGGTTCGGGGGAGGCACCGCTTGTGCCTGCGAGTACTGCCGTAAAAAATTCAAAGCCGAAACAGGCTATGAGCTCCCCTATCCAGAAAAATGGGCGGACTTTTTTGAGGATTACGAAAATCCGGAATATATCGCATGGAAAAAGTTCAAAAAGAAGTCCAGCGGTGATTTTCATCGGCGGATGGATGCCTATTATAAGAGTATCGGGTTTTTTCCGATGAGACCCGCATACTGTGCGGAAGTGCTTCCCTTTGATACCACCTGTTATGGGTTTGAGTCTGCATCAGAGCTGTGGGACTATATTTTTCAGGAGTGCTGCGGTATAATCCGTTATTCTTATGTTTGTTTTGCGGGTGAGGCTATTCATCGTTATGCAATGGCGAAACGTAAGGGAGTGCCCTCCATGGCTCTGTTGTATCCTGCAACAAAGGACTCTATGTATGCTTCCTGGGCTCTTTGCCGTTCATGGGGACAAATGTATACAGGTACCGGCGGAATCGGCTCACAGCTGCATGATAAGCCTTATCGTGATTTCGAAAAGCTCTACAGCAGATACCTTGACGCTCCGCAGAAAAAACCGGATATATCCTTCTTCTTCTCAGAAACTACACGGGACTACTCGGATAAGGATGCTCCGCAAAAACACATGAAGCCTTTCATGAGCTTTTTGGAATCCGCATATGTAACCGGCTTGACCTGCGATATGGTGTTTCGTGACGATAGTGTGGAAGCGCTGTCCGCTTCACCGTCGATTGCGGTGGTTTCCGTTACTATGATTAGTGACGGAGAGATAGATAGGCTGCGTTCATATGCAGAGAACGGCGGCAGGCTGATGATTTTCGGTGATTTCGCATTAAAAACAGAAAACGGTAAGCCCCGCGCGTTGAACGAGGGGTTGGAGAGGCTTGGGATTAAATCTCGACTTGTTAAGCAGCAGTACAAAGGCAAGGAGGAGTTCCTCTTTGAAGACAAGGAGGGCTGCTTTAATCATGCTCAAAGCGAATATGTGATTGACAGAGGTGGAATTGCTGCCGCAAAGGGTGAAAAGGGTGAGGTGCTGTGCGTTTGCGAGCTTCTTGGTAAGGGAATTATTATACTCCATCCCGGTTATGTTTCTGAAAACCCCATACAACCGGCAATATGGCCTCGGGGAAATACGCCGGTAGACGCATCGGCGTTACCCGAAATGAAGGCGGGTAACGGCAAACTTCTAACACTTTGTCTTGCGGAGCGCAGTATAGAACACGACAGGGATGATTTGCTGGCAACCGTTTACGAGGCAGGCGGCGCTACCGCCATTCATCTGGTCAACACCTCCGGCATGCTGCCCGAAACAGATTCAATCGGCACAACAAAGGATATGATTCCTTCCTTTTGCGACAATGCCGAAAAGATACCCGGATTCACCGTCCGTCTAAACGGTTACGTCAAAATACCGACCTCAGCGGTAATTGTATCCCCTGAATTCAACGGCAGCGTGCCTGTGCCATGCTGTCTTGAGAAAAACACTCTTGTAATTTCCGTTCCGGGTGGTAAATTTTCCGGATATGGGCTTGTTATTATAAAATAAAGATTATAATTCCGGTGTTTGTATTGAAAAAAATAGTTTTTAGTCAAAAAAGCTAATGCTTTGGCTCTTTTGCAGTAGTTGAGGTAAAGAAAGCTTGAATAAAAGGGCGCAAATCCCAAAAGGAATTTGCGCCCTGTCTTTTTTGATTTCCTTACCCGCAAAGCCGTTCCCCCATGGAAAACAACCCTGCTTTGTGCAGGTGGGTGTTCTCTCCCCTGCTTTAGAGCTTCCAACGTCCGTATAAAAGGTGACATAAGCAGCTTTTATACGGGAGGCCTGCTCACCGCCGAAGAATACGAACTCCCTTTCTATGATGTGGGTTTTTACATAGGGAGGATAAACGCAAAAAGAGCGTATATCTTATCACGAACTCCGCAGGTAATATTTTAAGGATTATTTTTCGTCCGAATCGTCTCCGTCCGAGTCAAACCCGTTATCGTTATCTTCAAACTCATCCTCTTGGGCAGCCTCGTCAAGGTCGTATTCCTCCATGAAGCTGTCCTCAAAGGCATCCGCAACCCTTTCGAACTCCTCGTCCTCGTCAATGGTCAGGAGAATCTCGTTGCCGTCGTCATCCGTACTGATTTTGAGAATAACATATTCGTCGTCCTCTCCCTCAAACGGAATCAAGGCGACATACTTGTTGCCGTCAAGCTCGAGATTGCCCAGTAGCTCAAACT
>CAZGJQ010000145.1:0-2710 GCA_964525815.1 uncultured Oscillospiraceae bacterium | reverse complement strand
ACGCTCGCCGTTCCAAGGAGGACACAAAAAAATGGTCTATGCTCACCCAGAACTTTTTTGAGGAGAACAGAGCCTTGCGCTTGGTTTTACAGCTGGTTGACATTAAGGTGGGTCTTACCGAGACAGACAGGCAGATGCTGGACTTTATGCATTATTTTAAAGTACCGTATATAGTTATAGCCACAAAATGCGACAAGCTGAACAAAACCGACCTTACAAAAAAAGCGGATTCCCTCGTCAGGAATCCCGCTTTGCGCTGTGGTACGGATATTATACTATACTCGTCTGTAAAAAATATAGGGCGTGACCAACTTTGGGAAAGAATAATACAATATACTATGACAGGAGACAACTGATGCTACACGACAACCTTTCGGTCGGGGAAAACGGCCACCTGTACTTTGCGGGCATGGACACCGTTGCTTTAGCAAGTAAGCACGGCACCCCTCTGTACCTGATTGACGAGAACAAAATAAGAGATAACTGCCGTGCTTATATTTCGGCTGTGCAGAAGCATTTCGGCGCAAGGAGCATACCCCTGTATGCAAGCAAGGCGCTGTGCTATCTCGACATATATAGGATACTCCAGGAGGAAGGAACCGGTGTTGATGTGGTTTCGGGCGGGGAGCTCTATACCGCTCTCAAAGCGGGATTTCCGGCGGAGCTGATGTTTTTTCACGGAAACAACAAGCCGGACGAGGAGATTGATTATGCGGTAAAGAGCGGTGTCGGCTATTTTGTGGTGGATAACAGGGAGGAGCTTATTGAGGTATCAAAGGCCGCAGGCAGATACGGCATAACCCAAAAAATACTGCTTAGGCTAAGTCCCGGAATAGATCCTCATACCCACAAAAAAATTCTTACCGGCTCGGTGGACTCAAAGTTCGGAACAGCGATAGAAACGGGGCAGGCTATGGAGATAACAAAGTATGCCCTCGGTCTTCCCAATATCAGTCTTGTCGGATTCCATTGCCATATCGGCTCACAGATTTTCGAGCCGAATTCCTATTCGGATGCCGCAAAGATAATGCTCTCCTTTGTAGCTCGGGTCAGGGAGGAAACAGGCTTGCTCGTAGAGATGCTTAATCTCGGGGGAGGTATAGGAGTCCGCTATGTCGAGGAGGATCCGGAAATTGACATGGATGCCTTCTTCGGAGCCATAAAAAAAGAAGTGGATGCCTTTTGCGGAGAAAACAATCTGCAAGCACCCACAATTATATTCGAGATGGGAAGAAGTATTGTCGCCAATGCTGGAATAACTCTTTACAAGGTAGGCTCGTTTAAGACCATAACAGGATACAAGAGCTATGTGTCGGTGGACGGAGGTATGACCGACAACCTAAGATACGCACTTTATGAGGCGCCTTATACCTTGCTGGTGGCAAACAGAGCCGGAGAAGAAAAGACGGTTACCGCAACCGTTGCGGGACGCTGCTGCGAGAGCGGTGATTTGATTCAAGAGGGAGCACCGCTTCAGCCCTGTAAAAAGGGAGACATTCTCGCCGTGCTGGTAACAGGCGCATATAACTATGCTATGGCGTCTCATTATAACAGGCTGCCTAAGCCGCCCATTGTCAGCATTTGCGACGGCGTTGACAGAGTGGTCGTAAAGCGGGAGAGCTATGAGGACCTTCTAAAGAACGAGCTTCAGCTTACTACCGAAAAAGTTTAACAAAATCAGGCTCGGGTGCGGTTATACACAGATTATTCAGGTAGCCGAGGACAGTCTTTTCGCTCTTTAAGGCAAACCGCAGCGAATAGGAGCAAAGCGCCTGATGCGAAAAGCCCATTTTTCGGTCGGTTTTGTTTACCGCATACTTGCCGTCCCCTAAAAGCGGATGCCCGACCGAAGCCATTTGCGCTCTTATCTGGTGGGTGCGCCCCGTAACCAGCTCAATCTCAAGCAGAGAAAGATTTTTTTCTTTATTTGTACTTAAAACAGCGTATTTTGTGACAGCCTGCCTGTCATGGACGCTGTTTTTTCTTTGCTTTACCGAAACAAGGTTTTTTTCATGATTTTTGCTCAGATAGCTCTTTACAACACCATTCTTATCCCTTGGTATTCCGTGCACGGCGGCAAGATAGTGTTTTTCTACCTCCCGGTTCCTGATAATCTCGTTCATCTCCTTGAGGGATGCGGCGTTCTTGGCAGCGATTACAAGACCCTGCGTGTTCCTGTCTATACGATTGCACAGAGCGGGAGCAAAGCTGTTCTCTGCTTCGGGTTTATAGCTGCCCTCCGCATATAGATAGGCGGCTATATGGTTTATCAGGGTGTTGAACTCCTCGTTTATGTCCGAATGCACGATAAGCCCGGCGGGCTTGTTCACTACGATTATGTTTTCGTCCTCGTATGCAATGCAGAGCCTCGGCTTAATACGCAGGAAGGCGTATTCCCTGTTATCCGTCTCAAAGAATTCACCGCTTATATATAAGGACAGCACGTCTCCTTCGGAGAGAAAAGTGCTCTCCTTCGCTCTTTTGCCGTTAACCTTTATTCGCTTGGTGCGTATATACTTATAGAGCAGGGACTGCGGCATATTCCGAAAGCGCTTTGTCAAAAATTTATCCAGCCGTTGTCCGCTGTCGTTATTGTTTATCTTAATCGTATGCATCCGAGCGTTCTCCCTTGGACATTTTTCTTCGGTAACATAATAGCATAAAAATGAATAAAGGTAAACAAAAAAAGGGTCAAGCGCATAATAAAAAA
>CAZGJQ010000144.1:0-2883 GCA_964525815.1 uncultured Oscillospiraceae bacterium | reverse complement strand
GTGCGTGAACTGAAAGTCCTCGGTGTTGGTGTTATATTTGAGGAACAGCGCATCAACACACTGTCCTCGGACGGAGAGCTTATGCTAACCGTGCTTGCATCCGTCGCAGAGGAAGAACGTAAATCCGTGTGCGGTAATGTTCGGTGGGCAGTCCGAAGCAGATATAAGCGGGGTGAAGCCATGATAAACGCAAATCAACTGCTGGGCTATGCCAAGGATGAAAAAGGACACCTTATAGTAAACGAGGAGCAGGCAGAAATTGTCCGCTTGATATACAAAAAATATCTTAAGGGTATTTCAGCGTATCAACTGGCAAAAGAACTGAATGAATGTAATATCCCTACATATACGAATTTCCCGTGGTCTTCGCAAAGGATACTCCGAATCCTTTCCAATGAAAAATATAAAGGCGACTGTTTGATGCAAAAATCCTTTGTGAACGATAACGGTAAATTGGTTAGGAATAAAGGTCAGTGCGACCAATACTATATAGAAGACAACCATCCTGCTATTATAAGCAAAAAACAATGGCAGTCGGCGCAACAGTTGCGGAAAGACCGCAAGCCGAAAAGCTACCCATTCAGCGGTCGGCTGCACTGCCCCTTGTGCGGTGCTGTGCTCATCCGAAAGGCCTCCGCGTGGGGTGTGGATTGGGAGTGTGTCACATATTTGCATCACGGGAAGGTCACCTGCCATGGTATTCGGGTGCCGGAGGATAATCTGAATAAGATTACGCGTAAAGAGCATTTCAATGGTCACTGGGTGGTTGAGGAGGAAACGGATGAAACAAAAGGTAAGCGAGAGAAAGGTTATAACCTGGTATCCGCAGACGGATACTCGTTCGGCGGACTGCGGAGATGACGCACCAAAAAAACGTGCGGTCGCCTATTGCCGTGTATCCAGCGGGAGCGACGAACAGCTTCACAGCGTGAAAGCACAGATCGATTATTACAAACAATATATCTCGGCAAATGCTGGTTATGAGTATGTAGGTATCTATGCCGATGAAGGTATTAGCGGTACGGGTACGCTCCGGCGTGAAGCCTTTAACCGAATGATGTCTGACTGCCGTGCCGGGCTTGTGGACATTGTTATAACAAAGAGTGTATCGCGCTTTGGCAGGAATACGGTGGATACCCTGAAAAATGTCCGAGAGTTGAAAGCTCTGGACGTGGATGTTTATTTTGAAAAAGAAAACATCCATACAATGAACAGCGAGGGTGAAGTCCTGCTGACCTTGATTTCAGCGGTAGCACAGAATGAAAGCCTTGCATTATCTGAAAACGTAAAATGGGGTATCCGTCGTAAATATGAAAACGGCAGTGTTAAAAGTGTTCCGCTCGGTAAGTTCTACGGCTATGAAAAAAGTGGCGATGAGTTTTTTATTATTGAAGAACAAGCCACCGTCATCCGCAGGATTTACAGGGAGTTTCTAAATGGATACAGCTTTTCGCGTATTGCCGCAAATCTTACCGCTGACGGTATTCCAACTGAGAGAGGCAACGCCGCTTGGAATCTGAGCAGTGTAAAACAGATACTCCGAAATGAAAAATTTAAGGGGGATATGCTGTTTCAGAAAACCTATAACACAGACCACCTTACAAAAAAGCGGGCGGATAACAATGGTGAGCTGCCTCAATATTACCTTAAGAACAGCCACCCAGCCATTATCGATAAAGACACCTGGGAGTGCGTTCGGTTGGAGCTTTTACGGCAGGATGCGTATTGCCGCGAGCATCACATCAGCAAATATCATAACAGCAGCAAAGAACACCCGCTGTCGTCAAGGATAACCTGTGCGACTTGCGGGCGTACTTATATGCTTTTAAAATCAAATAGGGTCGGCGAAGGAGGTCGGCAATACTGGCGGTGCAGTAGCTTTATAGGAAAACAAGGCTCCGAGGTCGAAGGATATACATTTACGCCCCCGCCTATGGCTCTTTGGAGCAAAGACCCTAACAGCAGATATGCCCGATACCGTGCCAAGCACCGTAAAGTGCCAGATGAAAGACAGATGCTTTGCACCGATATTCGGATTGATACCGGAATGCCTGAAAAAGCTTTCGTCAAAGCATGGAACCTTATCATCAGTCACCGTCCGAGGTATGCTGCCAGTTTTAAGCGTATCGTCAGGGAAAGCGAGAATTTACTCCTTAGATACAGGGCTAAAGAAATGATACACTTAATAAGCACAGGACAGAAGTTAACCGAATTTGATTATGAATTATCCTTGAAAATCCTTGACCATATAGAAATCACACCCGCCAGAAAGCTGAGTGTGATATTTTATACAGGGACAAGGATTACGGTGTAATTATATTTATACCAAACATATTTTTTTGTATACACTCTGAGGCATCGTATACATTTTAGTACGATGCCTCAAGTGCTAAATGGAAATAGAGATGCGAGCTTGTTGTTTATTCCATATCTTCATCATTAACATCTTCAAAACCCTCTGCTTCGTTGAAGTCGCTTGCTTCGTCATTAAGCATATCGTCAGGTGCATCCAATGTCTTGAAAATAGCATGCTCACGGGAATACAGCTTGTTAATGAATAAGCGGTTATTATTGCTTTTCTTTTTTCCGTTATATTCAAGCACCATAGCCTCGGCAACGCCCATAGAACCGGGGCGGCGCTCTTTTGCTGTTCGGACAAGTTGCTTTACAGAAGCTGCTCCAAGTTTTTCTTTGAATACCTCGTCGTTTAGGGTATCTCCATATATGACAATGAGTCTTGTAACGGCGTTTAATATATTGGCAGAAAAGGAGTTGAGGTCTCCTTCCCATGCTCCGATAATTAATCGAAGAACTCGGCTCAAACCATGGTATCCATATTTTATATTTTAGGTTTACAATATAAGTGCAACACATAAAAAGGTA
>CAZGJQ010000143.1:0-3074 GCA_964525815.1 uncultured Oscillospiraceae bacterium | reverse complement strand
AGCCACCGGAGCTACTCCTCCGGTGGCTGAAATTCTTTATACTGCTTTTAATTCCATATATCCGATTCCTTGCTCTTTGAACGGTTGATTCTCGAAAAGTCAACCCGGGAAAAAACATACGTCGCCAGCATCAGGAACACTCCTCCGAAAATAAGCACGATAACCATGCTTATTGCCGGTGTAATTGTAAAATTACCTATCTTAAAGGCAAGCTGCTCAGCCACGAGCTGCTCGGCAGGCAGCGAGGTCTTCTCCAATATAACCGTTCTAAAAAACGCCGTTGTATATGTCATCGGATTGAGATAGGCGAAGTTCCTCAGTAAATCGGGGAGCAGGCTCAACGGTATGTAGGCTCCGCATAGGAATGTCAGGGGCATAACAATAGCCGCTTGAACAACCTGAAAGGTCTGCGAGTTCTTTATCAATGCGGCTAAAAACAAGCCCAAGCCCGAAAACACAAGCCCCACGGCAATCATTACGCCGATTACGGCTATGGGCGTTAGGACTGAATTGAATTTTAGCCCTATAAAATACCCGATAAATACGATTATAATACCCTGTATCGTGGCAATCGTTGCCGCCGAAAGCAATTGCCCCGCACAAACCTGTATTCGCTTTACCGGACTCACCAGCACCTCCTTCATAAACCCCGTAACAATATCATCTATTGTTCCGGTGGCAATGCTGAGAGCGGTCTGAAAAACGGTTGTTATAACAATTCCGGCAAGCATATAATTGACCGGATTATCTATGTTATCGTTGTTGAATATTGCATTGAAAACATACAAAAAGAAAAAGGGCATTATTATCGTAAAGACGAGCTGGACACGATTACGCATAAAAATCTTTATGTTTCTAAACCACAGAGCCGCAACTATTTTCATTCTCTTATATCCTTTCCGGTTATATCGAGGAAAACATCGTTAAGAGTTCCTTTTTTAATCTCCAGCTCCTTAATCGCCGGCTTGTGAACGCTGAGCAGCTCCATCAGCGCAGGCAAATTCAGAACCTCTATCGAATAATAACCAGTCTTCTTTTTATAGCTGAACCCCGCCTTATCAAGCAACGCTTCCAGCCCCTCTCCGTCATCGGTTGTTATATAGGCTTTGTCCTTTGTATATTGCTGCTTCAAATGATATGGCGTGTCCAATGCTACTATTTTTCCGTTGTCCATTATGGCAACCTTGTTGCTTATTTCCGCTTCGTCCATATAATGGGTCGTAAGAAAAACAGTGATGTTTTTTCCTTTTTCAGCTTAACGATATAATCCCATATATGCGCTCTCGTTTGCGGGTCAAGCCCTGTTGTCGGCTCATCCAAAAACAGCACCCTTGGGTAGTGGAGCAGCGATCTGGCAATTTCCACCCGCCTTTTCATCCCCCCCGACAAGCTGCTGACCATCGCTTTTTTTCTTTCCGGCAGGTTTACTAAGTTTAAGGTAAAATCTATTCGCTCTTCTATTTCTTTTTTGGAGACCCCGTAAAAATGACAATGCATAACCAGATTTTCCCGAACCGTCATCTTGTTGTCCAGCGTTGGTTCCTGAAAAACCACTCCGATAACTCTTCTTACAGCATCCTTGTCCCGGGATACATCCTTGCCATCAATGATAAGAGTACCGGACGTTTTTTCAAAAATAGTGCATAAGGTGTTTATGGTTGTGCTTTTTCCCGCGCCGTTCGGTCCTAAAAAAGCAAATATGCTTCCTTCCTCTACACCGAATGAAATATCGTCTACAGCTGTAAAGTGTCCATACTTCTTCGTAAAATTACGAACTTCTATTATATTGTTCATACATAGCTCTTTCTTATTTTTATATATATTTTATTTCCACTCCGCCGAACTGCACATTGCCGTTAATAATCAGCTGGGGTGCGTCCTCCGAAGGGGAAGCAAAGCGGGAGTTGTTCTCCACTCCGCCAAGGGTTGCTTTAATGTTGTCTCTAACCTTCCAGTGCTTGGGAACAAAAAGCTCTATTGCTCCGAAGCTGCAATCAATATTAATCTCCGCTCCGTCCGGGCTGAGCTGTGCCTGATCAAAGTATACCTCCAAAGCACCGAAGGATACGATAAACTGCCCTGTCTTAAGGCTATCGGAATGAAGATATTTGCTGGAGGAGCCAAAGTTTACCTTTGTATAAGGGTTGTTATCGTCAATGTCCTCCTTATTAGGTATGCTCTTGTAGCTATAATCGTTCCCCTTATGAAAGCAAACCACCTTAGACCTATGTGTTCCGAACAGAATACTAAAGCCTATGCTCGCCAACAGTGCGGCAACAAGGAGCTGCCATGATGATATATCGGGAAGCTCAAGCGGCTCACGGTATATCATATAAAGAAACGCAAGCGGAAAAAATATACCGAAAAAGTTGCGGTTAAACAGGCTGTGTATTACAAGAGCCGCCAATATTGCGGTCGCTATTACGGTCATGGCTCCGATTTCACCGAACGCCTCTATCTGACTGCCTATAACAAAAACAGCCAGCAGTAAAAAAAACAGCCCCCAAAACCAGTTTTTGTTTTTCATAGTAATTATCCTTTCTGCGGCTGACGCCGAAACTATTGTGCAAATTATGAAGGATCTATCCCTCAGACCTTTCTTTCACTCATACGATTCCGCAGCTCCTTATAATAGTGCCGCGAAACATATATGTGCTTGTGACTGTCAATAAATGTAATCAAGCTTGAGGCGGTTATATTACGGGTTATGGAATATACCTTCCCGATATTTACAATCGCCGATTTGGATGCTCGAACAAAGTGCCCTGGTAGCATATCCTCCAGCTCGTATAAGCGGTGCTTAATACGATATTCGTCGTTCTTGGTATGAGCATAGATATGCTCTCCCTCGGTCTCAAAAAACAAAACATCATCAAGCGGAAAATAAAACTCTCGGTTCTTTTTATAGAAGGTGATTTTGTTACTCAAGGATGACTGTGCAACAATGTACTGATGGATTTTTTTAACGGTTTCATCCACTCGGCCGCAGCGGATAAGCACCTCATCCTCCGTTATATCATCTACCAGCTCAATGCGAATCTTCACCCGCTCACCTCCTCTGCTTGGATTATAGC
>CAZGJQ010000142.1:0-3096 GCA_964525815.1 uncultured Oscillospiraceae bacterium | reverse complement strand
AGGCTTTGTTAATGTGCTTCTTCGCTCTGCAAAAAACTTCTTCCTTGCAGGGCTTTTTCTTTATGCCTATTCGGTGGTGAGTTTATTAATTCTTTCACGCTAACTCCCCTCCGTTAATCTTTTTATATTACCGCAGCAAATGTCCTCGCACAAGCGGTAGCTGTCGCCGAGGAACTCTCCGCTCTCCGCCCATTCACCGATAACCGAGCAAAGAATCCTTCTGAAATAGTCATGCCTTGCATAGGACAAAAAGCTCCTACTGTCGGTCAGCATTCCTAAGAATTTGCCGAGATGAAGACCTCGGGCAATTGTTCTTATTGATTGGGCTATACCGTCCTTGTGGTCGTTAAACCACCAAGCGGTGCCTATGTGTACATTCCGAAAGCAGCCCGCCACCGATGCCAACGGCTCGGTCATAGAGGGATTGAGCGTATAAATAACGGTTTCGGGAAGCCCGCCGCCGTTGTTGATACCGTCAAGCACGGAAATAACGTTTTTAACGGGTATAACATCGCCCATACAGTCGCCGCCGCTGTCCGCTCCGCTTCCTTCAAATAGCCGAGTGTTTGCATTCCTCTCCACCGCAAGGTGCCATTGCATAACTATGTTGTTTTCACGATATGCGTTGCCTAAAAACAAATACATATGCCCAAGGAAAGCAAGGTAATCCCGCTCGTCTGTCCCCTCACCCGCAAGTGCGGCGGAAAAAGCTTTTTGCGCGTTTTCTTCGCTTGCGATACTGTCGGGAAAGAACGGAATTCCTATATCCGAAAAGCGGCAGCCCTGCTCCTTGAAAAAGGCAAGGCGGTTTAGTACAGCCTCCTTCAGTGAGGATAAGCTGTCTATGCAGATTCCGGACGCATCGGACAGTCTTTTTATATATTCGGCATAACCCTTCCTGCGTATTAATAACAAATTGTCCGTGCGAAAGGACGGAGCCACCATAACCTCATAATCCTCGTTGCGCAGAGCCTTATGAAACTCCAGCGAATCGGCAATATCATCGGTGGTAGCTATATAGGCAACACCGGATTTTTTTATTAATTTCTTAGGGGATAGCCGCTTTTCCTTGATTATACTATTTGCCTTATGCCATATGGAAAGCGCGGTATCCTTGTTAAGAGGAATATCTATATCAAAATAAATGCTAAGCTCCATATGTACCCAGTGATACAACGGACTACCCGCCGCCAGCTCAATGCACTCGGCAAAAGCGAGGAACTTGCTCAGCCAATCGGCTCCTCCGGTTATCCTGTCCTCGTCAATACCGTAAACACGCATAAGCCGCCACATGTAATGGTCGTTCTCCAGCCACATTTTCCCTATATTCTCAAACACCTCGTCCAGGTAAATCTCCCGGGGAGACAGATGACAGTGATAGTCATAAACAGGAAGAGAGCCGACCTGCTTATAAAGCATTTTTGCCGTCTCACAGGTTAATAAATAACCGTCTTTCACACAAAAAACCTCCGTTTTTTTACCAATTATTTCTGATTTTCAGCATAGCACAGCCCGTTCGCTTTGTCAACCGAACGGGCGTCAAAATAGCTGTATTTATACTGTTTTATGGCTGATTTTGATAAGCAATGTCATACATGCATATCACGGCGGGTAAACGAAACCGTCCCAGCTGTAAAAAGAACCGCACCCGCAGCAAACAGACAGACTGCCATAATGTATCCCTTTTGAGAGCCCTCAATTAAAAGCGTGCTGTCAAAAAGAGTAAAAAAGCTTGCGTATTTAAGCCCTTCAAACTTCTCTCCTACATTCGCAAGGGATTGGAACAAAAAACAAACAACCGATATACCCGAACCTATCAGCGTCGCCTTCCTGACCTCATTGGTAACACAGGATGCAAAGAAGCACAGACCTCCTATGAAGAAATGCAGGCAAAACAGCCCTGTGTTGAGAATCAGATAGCTTGTTATATCAAGCTCTCCCGCAAACATAGCCTCGCTTACCACAATGCCGAGTAATGCGGCATATGCGACGATTACAAAAATGCCTAATATCAGGGTTGCAGCCTGGGTAAGAGCAATTCGTCCCCGCTTGTTCGGGGATGCAAGAAGGTAAGCCATCGACCCTCTTTCGGTATGGCGTACCAAAAGACCGTTGGCTGTAATAATTATATATACCATAGGAAATATAAGCAGTATAAATCCATATAAATATGAGGCAAGAAAACCGGTTAGATTAGCTATGTTAATGTTCATACCCATCGCGTTCATCATTTCCGGCATAAAATTATAGAACTCCTCGAAAACGCTGCTCATATCCGGAGTGCTCGGGTCATACATAGCTACCATAATGCTTACATACATGGTTACAACAGAAGAAAAAATAATCAATGTCTTCCAGGTGGATATAATTCCCTGCTTAAAGAGCGCCGAGTTCATATATAATCATCCTTTCGGTGGTAAGTTATAGTCTTCAGTCCTGAGTTCCTCCGTAGTAATGCATAAATATCTCCTCAAGACTCTGATTCTCCCTGTCGATATTCTGAATCGGATGCTTATACATCGCTTCTATCAAAGGACGCAAATCCTGCTTAACGGTTACCCTCACCTTGCTCCCGTCTATTTCGCTTATATCGGGCAGCTCCGCCCAGAATGCTGCCGCCTGCTCAAAATCGGGCAATGTTATAACAAAGCTGCGCAGCTTCTGCTCCTTTAGCTTCTCTATTTCATCTACGGCTGCCAATCTGCCCAGCCGAATTATCCCCACTCTCGAGCAGGTGCGTTCCACCTCTTCAAAAATATGGGAGGACATGAGTATGGTCTTTCCCCTTTGCTTCTCCTCATTTATAAGCTCAATGAACCTGTTCTGCATCAAGGGATCAAGACCGCTGGTCGGCTCGTCTAAAATATAAATGTCCGCATCTCCCATAAAGGCACAGATAATCCCCACCTTCTGCTTGTTTCCCTTGGACATTTTCTTGAGCTTTCCGCTTCCGTCCAGCTCAAAGCGCTCCATCAGCTTTTTTGCTCTGTCAAGTCCCTTTTGTCCTCTCAGCTCCGCATAGAAGCGAATAAATCCCAAGCCGGTCATGTTATCTATAAAGGCAATCTCTCCCGGGATGTACCCGACCTTAGATTG
>CAZGJQ010000141.1:0-3113 GCA_964525815.1 uncultured Oscillospiraceae bacterium | reverse complement strand
CCGCAAAACGCAACAAAATCCACCCTTTTTGAGCGGACTTTGTCTTCAGTCTGAAGGGCTGTGCTTACAGCCCCTTTTCGTATTTATTTTGCTTTTTTATGGTTTTTTTCCTTCGGTTTTATAATTTTAGAAATCTGAACCCATGTAAGTCCGGAAATGAACACAGACGAGAACAGACCTGCCACAATTCCTATTATAAGAGGGAGCGCAAAGTTCCTGATTGATTCCACTCCGAATATATAGATCATACCGATGGTGAAAAGGGTGGTCAGCGTGGTGTTGAAGGAACGGGCAAAGGTCTGATGAACGCTGATGTCCACTGTATCCTCAAAGCTCTTGGATTCACCGTACTTCTTGCGGTTCTCTCTAATGCGGTCGAACACCACAATGGTTGCGTTGATGGAGTAACCGAGAATTGTTAGGAATGCGGCTATGATGTTAGAGTTTATGGGTATCTGGAACAAGGAGTATATCGTTAGCATAATGAACAAATCATGCGTAAGGCAAACAATCGCAGCCAGCCCCGAATTAAGCTCAAACCTTATCCAGATGTAAATAAGCATCAGAATAACCGCAATGGTAACCGAAAGGATAGCGGTTCTCTTGAGTATATCTCCTATAACCGGAGCGATTGAGCTGTAGTTGCTGTCCTCAAAATCCGCATCCGGAAATACCTCGGCAAGAGCCCGGTTAAGAGCCTCTCTCTGCTCGGTGTTTAGATCAGCCGTACCCGTTCTTATTATAACCACATGGTTGTCCGCAGTGGAGGGCTTGGCGGAGGAAACATACTGCGGACCCAGCTTCTCGTGGTTTGCTATTATATCGTTTATTTTATCTGTATCCTCGTCCGTAACCTCATTACCGATATTGAGCTGAAGCTCGGTACCGCCAGAAAAATCTATGTCTATGTTGAACCCTCTGATAATAAAAGAAGAAATACCCACAGTCAGAGCAATCGCCAAAATAATAAGAGTAACCCTTTTATTGTTTATGATATGAAAATTCTTAAGCATTCTGCTCACTCCTCTCTTTTACACCATAGAGCCTTGCGGAAGCAATACCCATGCCTATGCTAAGGTTAAGGAGTGCTCGGGTAAGGAATATTGCGGTGAACAGAGAAATAAATACTCCTATGAACAGCGTGGTAGCAAACCCCTTTATTGTTCCGGAGCCTAAAAAGAAAAGCACGCCTGCCGCAATAAGTGTGGTTATGTTGGAGTCGATAACCGCCGACAGAGCACGATTATAACCTCCCTTGACCGCCGCCTTGGCGCTCTTTCCGAGTCTGAGCTCCTCCTTGGTTCGTTCGAATATGACAACGTTTGCGTCCACCGCCATACCGATTGAAAGGATAATGCCCGCTATTCCCGGAAGGGTAAGGTTTGCCTGTGTAAAAGCAAGCACCAGCATAAAAATTGACATATATGCAATTAAAGAGATGGATGCCACGCCGCCGGGAACACGGTAATAGGCTATCATAAACAGCATAACCAATACTGTTCCGAGAGCTCCCGCTTTGAGTGAGGTGGTAAGTGATTTTTCACCTAAGGTAGCGCCTATGGTTCGTTGATCAACATCGTTAAGCTCGTACTTCAGAGCACCTGCATTTATCTGACCGGCGAGTATATCGGCGGATTCATCCGTAAAGTTACCCGAGATGATTGCTGTCCCCGAATCAATTCCGGTATCGGCATATTTCTTGTCTACCGAAGGGGAGGATATTAGAGTATCGTCCATATAAATGTTTATTATTTGCATGTCCGCACTTGCTGCATTAGCGGCCGCCTTGGTTGCGTTTGTGAACTTAGTCCTTCCGGCGGGGGTAAGCTCCAGCTGAACGTGGTATTTGTAGCTGCCCGAGTCGTCTATCGGACCGTATGCGCTCTTTGCGCTTCTAACATCGGCTCCCTCAAGAACGGTATTTCCGTCCGCATCCTTGAAGGTGAGTCTTGCGGTCGCCATAAGTGTCTCTGCAGCCTCGGTAGGATTGGACACACTAGGAATCTCCACGGTAATCATGTCGTCTCCGACAAGATAAACCTGAGCCTCGGTAAGCCCCATATTATCCACTCTCATCCGCATTACCCGCAGGATGGAATTCATTCCCGTGGAAAGCTCGGAGCCTGTATCATTTGTCTGTGCCTGATAGGTCAGTATGGAGCCGCCTGCAAGATCAAGTCCCAGCCTTATTGTGCCTTCCTCAAAGATTCCGTTCATCGATTTGCCGCCTATGTTAAAGCCGAGAACCGCTATGGAGAGCAGCAGGGCAATACATAACAATATCAAAACAAAGCGGGATACGCTTACCGCGCGTTGATAATTCATTTGTTTTATACCTCCGGTAAAAAAATACTGGCTGTTTTACAACGTTTCCATTATACATAAAAGACGTATTTAAGTCAATAGCGATTTATTTAAAACCCATACATATTGCCGGAGCGGTTTATATAAAAATACCATGACTATATTATTATATCTATTGCCTTTGGGTGTACCTCGATATTTACACTGTCGGATACTCCTCCCTCCTCGCCGTCAATCGACCAGCCTATTTTTCTGTCCGTGCGGATTTCGCAGCAGCTGAGCTTGCGCAGATCAATGTTTCTGTTTCGCAGATCAGCATTTAATAAATCCCGAATAAGAGCGCTGAAATCGATAAGGTCCTTCGGCATTTTTATAAGCAGCAGCTCAAAAAGACCATCGTCGAACTTTATGTCGTTTTGCGAAAAGTTAATGACTCCTCCGATGTTTTTGGAGTTGGTAAAAGCGGCAAACAGATAGTCACCTGTAATCCGGGTATCTCCCGCTGTAATTGTCATGCCGGTCTTGCGTAGCGTTGAGAGTGATTTTATGCTGCTAATCAGATATGCGGAATGACCTAATGCATTTTTTAGATTCTGACTGGTAAGATAGGAGGTCTCCGCAAAGGCGCCCGTGCAGGCTATATATGTAAAATAATACCCGTTCATATAGCCTAAATCATACGGTGAGGGGGTGCCCTCAGCGATTTTTTCTGCAGCTCTTATATAATCGGAGGGTATACCCACCGACGAAGCGAAGTCGTTGGTGGAGCCGAGCGGAATGTAACCGACAGGAACTCGCTTACCGCAGCG
>CAZGJQ010000140.1:0-3246 GCA_964525815.1 uncultured Oscillospiraceae bacterium | reverse complement strand
AGTATAAGGAAGAAGTTCGGGAAGAACTCGGTCCCAATCCTAACCGCTGATGTACTTGCGGAAGATTGATCGATCAGAATCAAAAGGAGCTGCAGGAAGAATTCAGAGCTTCTGAGCGGAAGGTCATACTGCCGCGAAACCATAAGGAGATCGTTGAGAAATTGAAAGCGGAAACAGGCTAGGAGGTGATGCCTTGGAATTTAAAAGGGCGGAATTGGAAGTTGCTGGAAACCCAAACGCAGCTATAGTAAAAGTTGCAACTGCTTAACTGAAGAAGAGAGAAATCCACTTCTGAGCGCTAGTCTCTGCAATTTCGCGTGCGTTATAAGCAGCCTATTGTCATGGATTGGAATTTCCTTCTTTCTGAAGTCGGTTCGCTAATTCGTAAATTCAGATCATAACCCGTAATGCATCATAATTAAATCTACTCAAGATCGGAGAGTTGAATTCTGAGGGAAAATATGTTACAATACCTTGATTGCAAAGCGAACAAGAGGGCTCTGTAAAGTAAAATGAAAGAATAGCACAATGAAATTAAAGAATATCGCTGGATTTCGCATTCGGAGAGTGTAAAAGCTCGCTCGTGATTTGCAAAGTGTCAAGATGAACGGCTTCGCCGTCCTTGACAAATCCCGCCCGTATCCATCTTTATCTTTGCCGTAGCGGTAAAACAAATGATTGTTGTTGCATTTCGGGCAGCTGATTATGATATATTTCTTCGTGAGAACTCGTTCCTTTATGGGAGGTACTTGGGATTGTGGTGAATCCATTGTATCATAAAGACTGACGGGTTCTCAACTTTCATTTAGCTTTACAAAACGATATATTGTTTTGGGAGGACAAAATGAAAAAGTTTACTTGTGTTCTTTTGTGTATCTGCTTTCTGTTCAGCCTTGCAACCTGCTCCGTCAAAAAGAACGATTATACGGCTTTATCCGAAAAGGCAAAGGCCATTGCCGATACGCTCGTAAGCGATTATGGTGCAACCAGTGTGCAATACGCCATTATTGACAACGGTAACATCATCCTGTCCGGCAGCAGCGGCGTGTATGATAAGACCGGAAACCGCGCCGTTACAAAGGATGATATGTTCGGCATCGGCTCGACCAGCAAGATGTTTGTTACCGCCGCCGCCATGACGCTCGTTGACAAGGGGCTGCTCGATATCGACGCACCGCTCATCGACTACATACCCGAATTCCGGTTGGCGGATGAACGGTACAAGGAGATCACACCCCGTATGCTGATGAATCATTCATCGGGCATCTACGGTTCCAGCTTTTCGGATTCGTTTTTGTTTGACGACCCTGATCTGACGGCGCATGACACACTGATGGATCGTCTTGCGGTCCAAGGCTTGAGGGCGGCTCCGGGTGAGATATCCGAATATTGCAACGACGGTTTCACCTTGCTTGAAATCTTGGTGGAACGGTTGAGCGGTTTAACGTATCCGGAATTTCTTGCTAAAAACTTCTGTCAACCTCTGGGACTTACCCATACCAAAACGCCGAGGGACGATTTTGACAGGGTGCAGTTGGTGAAGGTTTACCTGCCGCTCTATGACGGTGCTCTGCCCAACGATACCGTCAATGTTTTAGGAACAGGCGGCCTGTATTCGTCCGCTGAGGATCTCTGCCGTTTTGCCGAGGTGCTGATGGGAAACAAGCCGAATATCCTGTCTGAAAAATCCGCATTACTCATGCAAAACGAGGAATACAAAAAAGGCCTCTGGCCGGAGGATCATGCTGAAAATATGTTCGGCTTTGGGCTGGGATGGGATACGGTTCACGCTTTCCCCTTTGGTGATTACGGTATTCAAGTCGCTGTAAAAGGCGGCGACTCCCAGATGTTCCATTCCTCTTTGGTTACCGTTCCCAAGTATGATATTTCCATGGCGGTGGTATCCTCTGGCGGTGTGTCCGCCATTGATTACATTTTTGCAGCGAACATTTTACAGGAATTGCTTTTACAGAAAGGAATTATTAAGCAAATTAGTCCTCTTAGAACCTTTGAAGCGCCCGTGCAGGCGGAAATGCCGCAGGAGCTTGCCGCGTATTCCGGCTTATACGCCAACGCCGGCGCGCATATGAACGTTGAGGTTAAGGACGGGGTGCTGACGGTAACTTCCCCTTCCGGCGAAATTAAATATATTTACACCGGCGATAATATTTTCAAATCCGGCGACGGAAGCGAGAGCGTGAAATTCGTACAGCTCAAAGACGGCAATACTTATATGCAGTCAAATAGGTGTCTCACCTTGCCCGGCGTGGGACAGCAGGCTGTAAGTGCCTTTAGTTGCCAGAGAATAGAGCCCGTGAGCGTATTGCAGACTGTGCTCGACGCCTGGAGCAGGCGGACAGGCATGAAGTATTATCTGGTGAGCGAAAGACCGACTTCGCAGGCCTATTTCATGGATGTTAACATATTGCGAATAAAACTGGATGACGATTTTGCGAACGGATACGCTTTTGCCGGTACAAAAATTGTAGATGAGAACTATGCGGCAAACACATTGAAATTCCGGGATGTTACCGATCTCGTGTTTTGTACGAAGAACGGCGCAGAATACTTATCGGCGAATGACCTTGTGTACATCCGTGAGGATTTCATACCCGAAATGACAGCGGATACCGCCGATTGCGTCATCGGGACGGACGGCTATGCAAAATATTACAGTATAACCGCAGATGTCGCGGGAAAGACGATGACTGTAAAACTTCCGGATGGCGCGGCTTATGCGGTGTATGATGAAAATGATATTTGCGTCAATTTCACTACTGTCAGCCATAACAACACGACCATTCTTCCTGCTAATGGTAAAGTTGCTTTAATTGGTAAAGCGGGCGATGTTTTTGAGATAGGATTTCAATAAAGACGCCCACCGTTTTGACAGCAGACAGACGAACTAAAATTTTTTCTATATGATATTTAGATTCAATCATCAAGCGCAAGGCTTAGACGATTCATCGACGACTCCTGTACTATAAGCTACATAACGTTAAGCAGCAAAAAATCTGATTCAAGGAGAAACTGATCTGGCAAGTATCAAAAAGCCCATTCTACGGGGCTTTACACGATTTGAATACCCCTATGTGATTTGAATATCCTAACGATAATTTGTGTTGTTAAATAGGGTCAGACTCCATTTTCACCGCGCGAACACTACAAGGAGATCGTTGAGAAATCGAAAGGATAATTTGTGTTGTTAAATAGGGTCAGACTCCATTTTCACCGCGCGAACACTAC
>CAZGJQ010000139.1:0-3428 GCA_964525815.1 uncultured Oscillospiraceae bacterium | reverse complement strand
TCGCATGGTCGTTTCTATCCTCCGGCTCGTCTTTGTCCTCTTTCCAGCTGTATGTGTTGAGCTCCCGGATGCTCGCTTTGCAGGTATCAACAATGAGGAAGTCCTCATGCGCCATCCAGCCTGCCTGTAAGTTGATACGGTCAATAATCTTCGTTTTCTTCCAAGCCGGATTGAATATGTAGATGCACCCATGCGCTTTTTTGTATTTTTGACACTCAAGTATGGTGGCCTGGTCTGCCGAATCGATGAAAACATTCTTAGCAAACCCCCAAGTCTCCCGGCACTGCTCAAGGAACTCAAAGAGCAGCGGCGGTATATCGCTCGGTGACAACGGTACGGTCAAATCCCGGTTGTTGTATACCGCTTCCGCGAGCGTTATTTTTTTCCGGCAGGTAGTGATTCCCGAAAACACGAATGCGAAAGTGTCGTCCGACTGCCGCGAATACGAGGTGTCCACCCCACACGAGAATAACAGGAATTTATATTTTTTTGCTTGTGAAGGTGTAATAACGTTCCTTTTTTCAAGGTTGAATACAAGCCCTGTGGCTCGTCCGCGCAGGCCCTGTATCTTGTTTTTGTACAGCTTGCTTCCGGCAGGCACGTTGCTCATTATCTGCTGTAGCTTGTCCTCGGTCAGTCCCGGATTATGCTCAAACGAAAAGAACCAATGCACCCAGCCGGGTTTTGGTTCTTCTGTCAGCATGGCGTTGAGCTCCTCGGGTGCGTCCTCCTCGTATTCAGGAAGCGGTCTGCTGTGATTTATATACTCTTTGTACACCGGCAAGTCCGGATTGTCCGGGTTGAGCGTTGCCATCAGGTAATCGCAGCGCATGGATGCTTCCCGCACATACTCCATATCGGCTATGTTAATCTCGTCTATGTATAGCGCATACATCTGTGAGCCAAGCACCTTTTTCCAACGAGCTTTATCGTTGTATCCGGCAATATAAATGATTTTATTACCTTTCCCCGTCTTGAAAACAAGATGTGGGAGCTTAACCTTACTTGTCCCATTTCCATTATATGTTAGCAGGTTACCGAATAGATCTAAAAGCCCCATATCCGAATTAAGTATGTTTTTCTCGATTGTTCCGGTATCGAGACCGCTTATAACACTTGGCTTTTGGCTATCCGAATCAGCAACCTTGAGCATAAAGGCATACACACCGACAGTCGTTTTGCCAGCATAGGTAGTTAAGTTCCCTCTAAGTAGTCAGCTCTAGATTTATTCTGAATCACATGCTTTAAAAACCTTATGTATTTGGGTGATAGAAGTAGGCTGTTAATACTCAAGGGGAAACCACCCCCTTGCGGGGTCTCCTATTGTTGGATTGCTCCTTCATAGTTGCCCAGCGACAATTTTTGGGACAATAGTTTCCGTTTACATCAATTCTGTCAATTGTTAAATGATCGTTATATCCGTTCTCTAAAGCCCACTTCCTAAACTTTGCGAAATCATGTCGCCATTCCGAACATATAGAAACGCCACGCTTTCCGTAATAACGGTAGTTTGTGGCGTTTATATTTTCGCATCGCTTAATAATGCCTTTCCAGATGTTATATAGCCTTGTTCCTCTACCTCCGTGTTTTAAACTGTTCAATCAATTCCGCTCCGCTGCTTCTTTTGAAGAGGATATCTCTTTATTATAACAGCCACAGCTAGTTGTGTCTCCACTTTTTAGACTTTTCCCTATTATGACTTTTTTGCTACCGCAAGCACACTCACAGAGCCACCTTGCATGATGTATACCACTTTTAGGTTCCACATAGTCATCTGCTCTGCATAAAACAGTTAACCGTCCGAATTTAAGACCTGTTAAGTTTTGAAATACGCCTCTCATAATTCTGCTCCTTTTTTACTCTTTAAGCTGATCCAAAATAGCATCCAGTTTGTCGGAGTTGGTATTCACGTTGCCGCTGAGCTCCAACTTGTCGGAGAACATCCCAAGGTGCTTACCGGCGAGCTCCAGCGCTCTTGTTTTATCGTGCAACTTGATTTCTCGTTCGACTACGTTTCCCTCCTCGGTCGGAGTTATTTTAACCTTGACTGAGGCAATAGCAGCCGTGTCGTCCCTTGATGCGTTTTCCGCCAGCGTCGCATCATTCATGTTGATAACATCAATAGCGTTAATACGACCGAGGCGTGCGAGCTCCCGGAGGACAAGGTCAGCGTTAATTCCGGTTCGCTTCGACCGTTCCGCTATTGCCTTGTCAACGTGTGCGCGAATACTAAGTTTGCTTAACAGTTGACTTCCCTGCTCATTAGCCGTTTTCGGCGAATATCCCGCACGAATTGCAGCTTGCGTAGCGTTAAGATCTATCAAGTATTCCTCGCAGAACCGTTTCTGCTTGTCTGTCACGATAACCTCTCCTCCCGTGACAAAACCGCCCCGGAGGACGGTCTCGTTATTTTTCTGCTTACACTATAACACAGATTTTATATGCAATACTATGCAATCTTTACAACAAGCAACGCTTTCCCATGAAGATAACAGACATTGCGATAACTGTAATGCATCTCCACAGCTATTCGCTCAAAGGTATATCCACATATATATCGATAATTCAGCAGCACTCTTAATGTACTGTCCTCAACCGCATTAATCGCACTTTCAACGTTCTTACGGACGACAAGCAACTTATCAATTTTTTTGTTCATTTTTTCTTCTTCTTTGATAAGCTTCTCGACTACTCCTGCAAAATTTGCTTCGCTTTTACACTTTGTAGCTTTTGGCATAGCACTCACATCCCCGCTGTTTGTCCGGGTAGCAAGACAGCGAAGCCGTTGAATGTCCGTCCATATACTATCAATCTCCCTATTCAATTCCCTGTATTGGCTTAGATATTCCTTTGCTGTCATAATCGTCTCCGTTCGCTCCACAAGCCCTATAGTATATATATTTATATATAATATATAATTATTTTTATATATAACTTAACTTATAGGATTATTATTCCTGGTCGTGTTTTTTCTCGCCGGACGCTTCCTCGCACATCGGGCAGACCTGTCGCCCTTCGGGGATAACCTCGCCGCAACATATGCAACGGTCGCTATTATCACTTGCCGGTGGTTGCTCCGTTATTTTTGTGTAATGGCACATTATTCATCCTCGCTTTCATTTGTGTCCTCCACCGCCTTATCCAGCTGTGCTTTGAGCTGTGCGTTTTCGGATTGTAAACGAGTATTGTCTGTTTTAAGCCGTTCAAGTTCTCTTTCGGCTTTACAGCAAGATATATATGGATCATCGCACCATAGCGTAAATCTTTCCATTTACTCCTCCATCCTTTCTAACGCTCCGTAATTTATAATTATATCATTATTCATTTCAGCACATAATTCTTTAAGAGCATACAATTGTGCGCGATTGTGTTTCTGTTGATACTCGTATGTTTCATGGTAATGTTGCCCGATATTTTGCAGTTCGCTG
>CAZGJQ010000138.1:0-3447 GCA_964525815.1 uncultured Oscillospiraceae bacterium | reverse complement strand
CCGAAGTTCTCAACTCATTTTTATTAAAGTGTTGCACTTAACTTGACAATCTATCGTGATGAAGGTATTGAAAAAAAAGGATTTATAGATTTATCTATTGAAAATAATTATAATTATAGTGACTCGCAAAATGAATATAACGAATATGACTTTTTTCATTGTTTAAATTTAATTAATAGCTTTTCATATAATCAAGATGAGTTGGACGATTTAGAACTGAAATTATACTTTGATACATTTAATCGTGGATTTTAAAAAATAGCCTGTGAATAACTCGCCCACAGAAAACTATCATAGAAATCTAAAACCTCACACTGCCGAAGACCGGTTAGCAACTATACATCACTCTTTTTTATTCGACCAAATCCTGTTTAAAATCGTAGTAATGCCGATAATTACTCCCGTAACAATAAAAATACCCAGCATTCCATATCCTATTTCGGGCAGTACATCTAAAAAAGCCTCAAGGTTTATTGCCATCTTTATACAGTCCTTTCTTTTAACCGAAGAAGTTCAGAATCAATCCGCCCGCAATGACCGAGGATATCTGACCGGATACATTCACTCCCGTGGAGTGCATGAGCAGGAAGTTTTGGTTGTCCTCCTTAAGCCCCATTTTATGTACCACCCTTGCGGACATGGGGAAGGCGGAAATACCGGATGCTCCGATCATCGGGTTGACCTTGTTCCGCATGAACAGGTTAAGAGCCTTTGCGAACAAAACACCTCCGGCAGTATCGAAAATAAAGGCTACAAGACCGAGCGCAAGAATAAGCAGGGTATTCCATGCCAAAAAGGTGTCCGCCTGCATTCTTGTCGCAATGGTAATGCCGAGAAAGACGGTAACAAGGTTAGCAAGCACCTTTTGTGCTGTTTCCGATAGGGAATTAAGCACTCCGCACTCCCGAATAAGGTTTCCGAACATAAGGAAGCCGATCAGAGCTACCGACTTAGGGGATACAAGCCCCGCAACAATCGTTATTATAATGGGGAACAGTATTTTTGTGGTTTTGCTTACCTCCCGCTGTACATAAGGCATTTTTATTTGCCTTTCCTTTTTTGTGGTAAGCAGCTTAATAACGGGAGGCTGTATAATGGGAACGAGTGCCATATACGAGTAAGCGGCGACCATAATCGCTCCGGTATATTGCGATTTTAGGAAGTTTGCCACATATATTGAGGTCGGACCGTCCGCAGCACCAATTATTGCAATGGAGGCCGCATCATTTGTCGCAAACCCGAGCAACGACGCCATTCCCAGCGTAAAAAAGATACCGAACTGTGCCGCCGCACCGAAAACCATAAGCTTGGGATTGGAGAGCAAAGGAGCGAAGTCTATCATCGCACCGATACCGATAAACAGTATAAGAGGAAACAGCTCGTTCGCAATGCCCGCATCAAACAGTACTGACAAGGCACCTTCCTCTCCTTCCTGGGTTATTGCTCCGGAAAGAGGAAGGTTGACAAGTATGGTGCCGAACCCCATGGGGAGCAGAAGGGAGGGCTCCATATCTTTTTTTATCGCAAGAAATATCAGCAAACCGCCGATAATCCACATTATAATCAGCTTATAATCCAGCATCAAGGCATGCTCGTAAAGTGCACTCATTTTTTTATATCCTTTTTATGGTTATTTAATGTAATATTATATCATTTTATTATTTAGACTACAAGCATTTTGATATAGAAAGGCAGCCTTTTGAGGGCTGCCCTTGCTTTAATACTTGGAGCGTTTCTGATAATGGGTATGAAGCAGATTGTGAGCCTTGTGTCCTCCCACTTCACCGAGATAATCCTCGTACACCTTCTTAACCTCGGCGTTCTCATGGGACTTTCTCTTTGTTTTACCCTTGTCCTCGCCGTATAGAGCTTTGGCACGCTCTGTTTTCGGATCTATATAGGCATGTTGAATTGCGCTTAATATAGGGGTTCCGCCGCCGGTTACGCATCCGCCCGGGCAACCCATGATTTCTATGAATTCATAATCCTTTTCGCCGTTTCTTACCATGTCAAGCAGCTTTGTGGCGTTTCCGGTGCCGTGTGCAACCGCAACCCGTACCTTTTTACCGTCAAGGTCAATCTCGGCTTCCTTAACGCCCTCAAGCCCTCTGACGGCGGTAAGGTCAACATTCTCGAGCGTTTTTCCGGTAACTATTTCATAAACGGTACGCAGAGCTGCCTCCATAACACCGCCTGTGGCTCCGAAAATTGCACCGGCTCCGGTAGACTCTCCGAGCAGGCTGTCAAAGTCCTCATCCGGAAGCCTTGTGAAATTGATACCGGCTGATTTTATCATCTTGGCGAGCTCTCTTACGGTCAGAACCGCATCCACATCCTGTAATCCGTTGTTGCTGAGCTCCTCCCGTTGAGCCTCGTACTTTTTGGCAGTACAGGGCATAACCGAAACGTTGAAAATATTACTCGGATCAATACCCGCTTTCTCTGCATAATAACTCTTTATAAGCGCTCCCAACATTTCATGAGGAGACTTACAGGAGGACAGATTGGGTATAAACTCTGGGTAAAAGGTCTCGCAGAACTTAATCCAGCCGGGTGAGCAGGAGGTTATCATCGGGAGAGTGCCGCCGTTTTTGAGCCTGTCTATAAGCTCGGTGCCTTCTTCAATGATTGTAAGGTCAGCGGCAAAATCGGTATCAAACACCTTATCAAACCCTAATCTCCTCAAAGCGGAAACCATTTTTCCGGTTACGGAGGTTCCGATTTGCATACCGAACTCCTCGCCGAGTGTTGCTCTTACGGCGGGAGCAGGCTGAACAACCACATGCTTTGTCGGGTCGTTAAGAGCCGCCCAGACGTCGTCGATGTTCTCCTTTTCGTGCAGAGCGCCCACCGGGCAGGCAAGAATACACTGACCGCAGTTTACGCAGGGAGAATCGGAAAGGTTTTTTCCGTAAATACAGCCCACCGTTGTAAAGAAGCCCCGCTTTGATACATTTATGGCTCCTATATTTTGGATTGCGTTGCAGGCAGCGACACAGCGGCGGCAGAGTATGCACTTACTGTTGTCTCTGACAACAGAGGGGTTAACATCGTCTATCATGCTTTCGGATATTTCACCGTCATACGGATAATCCTTAACCCCAAGCTCGTTACACAGCGACTGGAGCTCGCAATTATCGCTTCTTATACATGAGGTGCATTCTCTGTTATGGTTGGAGAGAATAAGCTCAAGGTTCATTCTGCGTGCCTGACGCAGCTTGTCTGTGTTTGTCTTAACCTCCATGCCTTCGGCAACCGGAGAAACACAGGACGCTTGAAGCGCTCTCGCTCCCTTGATTTCGACAAGGCAGAGACGGCAGGAGCCAATCTGACTTATATCCTTAAGATAGCAAAGGGTAGGGATATTAATGCTTGCTTCTCTTGCCGCCTCAAGAATGGTATAATCGGCGGGAACGGTAACCCTGATACCGTCAATTGTCATGTTAA
>CAZGJQ010000137.1:0-3467 GCA_964525815.1 uncultured Oscillospiraceae bacterium | reverse complement strand
TCCGTCAGCTTTCATTCCTATTTGTGCTGACGCGCAGCGGCAGAATGGAGATTAATATGATTGAGAAGCTCTCGGAGCTGGAAAAAAGATATATCGAAATAGAACAAAACCTCTCGGATATAGAGATTATAAACGATATGGAGGCGTATAAAAAATATACCAAGGAGTATAAAACGCTTACTCCCATTATTGACAAATACAGAGAATATGTAAGAGCTCAGGCGGAAATTGACGAATCCGATCAACTGCTTGAGGAAGAAAGCGACCCGGAGATGCGTTCACTCGCACAGGAGCAAAAGGAGCAGGCGCTGGATGTCCTGCAAAGTGTCAGGGAGGAGCTTAAGCTGCTCCTGCTCCCAAAGGACCCAAACGACGACAGGAATGTTATTATAGAGATAAGGAGCGGTGCGGGCGGAGAAGAGGCTTCGCTGTTTTGCTATGTGCTATACCGCATGTATACAATGTATGCGGAGGCTGCGGGGTTCAGTAGTGAGCTTCTGTATGTGAACGAAACCGAGCTTAAGGGCTTTAAGGAGGTTTCTTTCCTGATAGAGGGGGAGGGAGCATATTCCCGTTTTAAGTTCGAGAGCGGCGTTCACAGGGTGCAAAGGGTACCCGAGACCGAGGCGCAGGGCAGGATACACACCTCTACCGTTACCGTGGCGGTGCTTCCCGAGGTTGAGGATGTTGAGTTTGAGCTTAATATGGACGAGCTGGAGATAACTCGTCACCGCAGCTCCGGAGCGGGCGGTCAGCATGTGAACAAGACCGAGTCCGCTATTCGTATAATTCATATTCCGACAGGAACAGTGGTTGACTGTCAGGATGAACGCAGTCAGAACAAAAACAAGGATAAGGCGCTCAGAATCATGAAGAGCCGCCTTGCTGACCTAGAACGCAGCAAGCAGGAGCAGGCGCTTGCGAGCGAGCGTAAAAGCCAGGTAGGCACGGGTGACCGTAGCGAGCGAATCAGAACATACAACTATCCGCAGGGAAGGGTGACCGACCACAGGATAGGTCTTACCCTGTATTCGCTGGAGAATTTTCTGAACGGTAAGCTGGACGATATGATTGATGCCCTCATAACCGCCGACCAGGCAGAAAAGCTGAAGGCAGGGGAGCAGTAGTGTTTTAGCTGTAAACCAAATTTGCCCAAATGTTAATTTTATTTACCGATTTCAATATATATGATTAAATTCTTGACATTTTTGCCAAAATGTTATATAATGACAATAAAGACAGGTAGATTGGAGTTTTGTTGTTGCTTATTCAATTAGAGCAATCGCAGCAGGATTTGCGGGAGCTGAAACAGGGTATAGAGGAGCTGGCTCAATCTATCAAGGCGGAGGAACTTGAGGTCGAGGTTGCCTCGCTTGAGCAGGAGGTAAACCATCCGGATTTTTGGTCACAGCCCGATAAAGCGCAGTTATTGCTAAAAAGGCTTAATCAGAGAAAAAGAACGCTGGATAAATATAAAAATCTTAAAAAAGACTTTGAGGATGTCGTTTCCCTTGTCGAAATGGCTATTTCGGATGCGGACGAGAGTGTTGCGGACGAGATAATCACCGAGCTTAATTCGGTAAAAAGTGAATATGAGCAGCAGAGGACGGACGTACTTCTCTCGGGCGAATATGACGGTAGCAACGCCATTTTGTCAATACATCCCGGTGCGGGCGGTACCGAGGCTCAGGACTGGGCGCAGATGCTGTATCGAATGTATACAAGATATGCAGAGCGTAAGGGATTTAAGGTTAAGGTGCTGGATTATCTGGACGGTGACGAAGCAGGGTTAAAAAGCGTTTCCGTACTGATAGAGGGGGACAACGCTTACGGATATTTAAAGAGCGAGTCCGGCGTGCATAGGTTGGTTAGGGTTTCCCCGTTTGATTCCTCCGGAAGAAGGCATACATCCTTCGCTTCGGTGGAGGTGGTTCCCGAGTTTAACGACGAGATTGAGATAGAAATAAACGAGTCCGATTTAAGAATAGACACTCATCGGGCAAGCGGAGCCGGAGGACAGCATGTAAACAAGACTGATTCTGCGATTAGGATAACCCACATCCCGACCGGAATAGTCGTAGGCTGTCAGACCGAGCGTAGCCAGATGCAGAACAGAGAAACCGCAATGCGTATGCTCAAGAGCAAGCTGCTGGAGATTAAAGAGAGAGAGCATCTTGACAAAATAGACGACATAAAGGGTGTCAAGCTTAACATAGAGTGGGGAAGCCAGATTCGTTCGTATGTGTTTATGCCCTACACCTTGGCTAAGGACAACAGAACCGACTACGAGACCGGAAACATAACGGCGGTGATGGACGGGGATCTTGACGGGTTTATAAACGCGTACCTCAGGCATAACTGCAATATAAAACAGTGAACGGAGGAATATTTATGAAAAAAACCAAAATGATTATCGGCATTTCGCTATTGGTGCAGTCACTAACCTTCTTTATTCTGTTCTTGATTTACTGGGGCAAGAAGAAGAGCCTTGCAAAGACCTTTGTCGCTTTTTCTACAGCCGGCGGTATTGTGGGCGCTTACTGCCTTATCAGCGAGCTTAAGTGCCGCAGACATATCGGCGAGTATGATGACGAGGATATAGACGAGGATTTTGCGGATCTCGATGTTTGCGAGGACGATATAATCTGCTCGTTTGACGAGGATGAGGACGGGGAGTCCGAAGAAAAAGCAGCTGAATAAATTGATTAAAAGCAAATAAGAAAAGTACAGCAGATATGCTGTATTTTTCTGCTATAAAGGTATAACGGTAGAGAAGTCAAAAAAATAAGATAAATTATACAACACAGGAGGTTTTTTGTATGGAAAAAGGAGGAATCTCGGTAAACACCGAGCATATTTTCCCAATAATTAAACGCTGGCTTTATTCCGAAAAGGATATTTTTGTGAGAGAGGTGGTCTCTAACGCTTGTGATGCGATTACAAAGCATAGGCGACTTGTTTCCTTGGGAAAGGTTGAGCTGCCCGACACGGAAATACAGTATAAAATCAATATAAAGCTGGACAAAGAGAAAAAGACCGTTACCTTTACGGATAACGGAATCGGCATGACCGACGAGGAGCTGAAGCAGTACATCAACCAAATAGCTCTTTCCGGTGCGCTGGACTTTATTTCAAAGTACGAGGGCGAGGGAGAGGACTCAAGCGGCAGCGGTATAATCGGTCATTTCGGACTGGGATTTTATTCTGTGTTCATGGTTGCAGAAAGAGTTGAGCTTAACACAAGGAGCTATACCGGAGCGGACGCTGTTCATTGGGAGTGCGATGAGGCGGGACAGTTCTCTATGAAAAAGGGTAATCGGAAGGAGCAGGGGACAGAAATAATCCTGCATATCTCCGAAAACGAGCTCGGATACCTTGACACTCAAAAGTTCAAGGGCATCCTCGATAGATACTGCGCTTTTATGCCGTATGAGATTCATTTTGAGGCGGAGGAAAAGAGCGAGGTA
>CAZGJQ010000136.1:0-3697 GCA_964525815.1 uncultured Oscillospiraceae bacterium | reverse complement strand
TACTATAAAGCCCATAGATAAAGAAATAATCATAAAATACGCAGAAAAAACAAATAGTATAGTAACAGCCGAGGAGCATACCGTTATAGGCGGTTTGGGCAGTGCGGTTGCCGACGTAACCAGCGAATACTGCCCCACAAGAATGGCAAGGGTGGGTGTGGAGGATGTCTTCGGCACCAGCGGCAACGCCGCCGCTCTGCTGGATTACTTCAACCTCAACGCCGCAGGGATTGCTGCTAAGGTTAAGTCTCTGATGTAAGAGGTGGGAGCTTTTTGATAAAGACAAGAGGAAAATTATTGTTTTACAAAGAGTCCCCTCCAATGAAAAAAGGAGCAGTAGTGCAAGAAGAACAAGTAGCAAGAGATGCATTGTCGATTATCTTAATTGCATTTTTTAAATATTTGTACTATTGACCAGAATGGAGATTAGTGTGAAAAAAGAAGAATTTAATAAATACTATAGGGATATTGAGCCGATTGTATTTGATAATAAAACATTAGCAGAGATCAAGCCTTTAACTAAAGTAAAATTCGATCCGCATTACAAAAATAATAAGATCATTTCAAAACAAGAAGCTATAGAAGACATCCGCATTTTTTTTCGCATTATTGAATTATGTTATTGCGGTTATGAGTATTATCGTGACAGAATAGATTTCTCCCTATTAGAGCAGCAAATTATCTTATCTTTATCGGAGAGCGATATATCTGCTCAAAATATCGGAAATGTTATTTATAAAGTGCTTTCACCCTACATAAACGATTCGCATTTTTCAATACTCGCAGATGAGTGTTTATCTTTAGGAAAACTTTATAGGGCTTATTTCACAGGTCTTGTTATAGGTTTGATAAATGGCAATTATGTAGTAACCAAAGGAAACAAGCTCGTTAAAAAAGGGTATGTTTTTTCTTTTGAACAAATTAAGGAATATCTTTTTGAAACTCTACCTGACAGTAAAGGAAACAAGAGATTTCTTTTGGGCATATACACCAGCAAGTTACCAAAAAGAATAAAAATCGGTGGATTTGAGCTTGCCGTTCATCCATGTAAAACGGATAATATACAACAAACAGAAGAAGCGATTAGGACAGAAGAGATGCTTGGAATACCTATTGTACATAACTCGAGTTATTCGTTTGAAACAGAAACTCCTTCGTTTGATGATTATTTTAAGCTTGGTAAAAAGTATAAAGATACAAAGTATCTGGTTTGGTCTATCCTCTCAAATGGGGGAGGAAACAGTAATTATCCAATGAATTTTATACAAGGATTAAATAATCATGCTGTTTGGAACATGGACTGCGCAGTTATTAACAGTCCTTTTATATCAGAAGGACAGAAACAGGAGAAAAGCTATTCGGTCTTTGAAGGATGTGTCGGTATAGATGAATCCCAATATGAAGGCACGCTGTTTGTTTTGCAAAATAAGCAGGTCGCTTCCTCCGGAGAATCGGCAATCATGTACGGAAGGTCAGTAAAAAAAAGAATCTTTGTGGGAAGCGCGTCTATGGGATGCGGTCAATTCGGCGATGTGCTTACATATAAGCTGCCAAACTCCGAGCTGTTTTTTGCTATGGGATACAAGGTGTTTAACATGGAAGGCTTTGAAGAAGGAAAAGGCTTTTTCCCCGATTATTGGCTTGACAGCAACGATCCGGTAAAGGATGTTGTTGAATATATAATGCAAAGATAAAAATAAAGTGAAAATCACCAACAACAGGAATCTTCCACATTGCACTTAATCTAAAACACTTTATTTACCAAGGAGCGTTTTTTATGGCACATATCATTTACATAACCGAATATTTTGACGCTATACTGCCGAAAACGCTCTCCGAGGACTGGGACAACGACGGAGTTATGGTGCTGCCCGACGGGGATGCGGATATAAAAAAAGCACTGATTGCGCTGGACGCTACAAGCTACGCTATAAAAAGGGCAAAGGACACGGGCGCACAGCTGATAATAACCCATCATCCGCTTGTTTTTTCACCGCTTTCCTCGATAGAAGAGACAAATTCCTACGGAAAGCGGGTTATCGACTGCATAAGGAATAATATTGCGGTGCTCTCCTATCACACCCGTTTGGACGAGGTCTGCGGCGGTGTGGGTGACCGTCTCGCCGCTCTTGCGGGACTGCGTAACATAGAAAAAATGCTGCCCTGCGGAAGAATCGGTGTTCTGGAAGACGAGACGGACTATAAAGCGTTTTGCATGCATATGAAAAAAGCACTAAGCACTGATGATATATACGGAGCAAACAGCACCGACAGGGTAAAAAGGGTCGCTGTTGTGGGCGGAAGCGGGAAGAATTTTATCACAGACGCAAAAAAAGCGGGAGCGGATACCTTCCTGACCGGGGAGGTTAACCACTCGGGGCTTATAGAGGCAAGGGAGGTTGGGCTGAATGTGGTCTGCGGAACGCATTACGCTACCGAAAATGTGGTGCTTCCAAGATTGGAGGAGCTGCTTCTCGAGCGGTTTGCAGATATAGAAACGGAGATATTACCCTTTAGGGCAGGAGACGAATATGGCGTTTGACGGATTTTTGTGTATAGCGGTTGCGGGTGAGCTTAACGAATGGGCGGGCGCAAGGGTGGACAAGCTTTTTTTCGGCTCGTCAAGCACCCTGTGCCTTTCTCTTTATCGTGCGGGCAGCCGCTCCAATCTTGTTATAACGGCGGCGGCATCCAGCCCGATAGTTGCTTTAACCAAGGAGGAGCCGCTGCGACCCGAGCTGCCGGACGGGCTTACCATGCTGTTCCGCAAGCACCTTGTCGGCTCCCGTCTTCTATCGGTTAGCTGCGTTAAGAATGAGCGTATTATACGCTTTGAATTTGACAGTGCGGATGATATGGGGTATATAAAAAAGCGGTATATATATGCCGAAATGATGGGAAAATATTCAAATATAGTGCTTTGCGATGAGAAAAACCGCATACTCGGAGCCTCCTCTGTTGCGGATATAACCGCTTCGGTACGGCAGATTATGGCGGGAATGCCTTATGAGCTCCCTCCGGCCCAAAGCAAGAACGAGCTTAAAAAAGCGCTTGCTTCAAAGGAGCAGTTTTTTAAGCTCATAGATGAGAACAGGGAAAAAAGGGCGGACAGCTTTTTGGTTTCCTCTTTTTTTTCCTTCTCTCCGCTGGTGGCAAGAGAAATTATATACAGAACCTGCGGAAGAACGGACGAGACCGTTTATGCTCTTGATTGCAATCGTTTTTATGACGAGCTGAACAGGCTGTGCGATATTATGGAGCACGGGCGGTTTTGTCCTGTTTTAATATGCGGCACAAACGGAGAGGGAATAGAATATTCGTTTTTCCCCATAACACAATATGGCAACGATGCCGTAATCGAGGAAAAGGAGAGCTTCTCGGCGCTTCTTACCGAATTCTACCGTAAAAAAGCGGAGGATGCGGCATTAAAACAGCATGCCTCGGATATATTAAGAATTGTCAACAATGCAAAGACGAGGCTGCAAAAGAAAATTGCTTTGCAAAAAAGGGAGCTTGAGGAATGCAGAAAGCGGGAAAAGTTCAAAAAGGAAGGCGATTTGATAACCGCAAACCTTTACAGGCTCAAGCAGGGGGAGGATAAAGCGCTCCTGTATGATTTTGAGAGTGAAAAAGAGGTTATTGTTTCAATGGATTCAAGGCTCTCCCCCGCAAACAACGCTCAAAAGCGTTATAAAAA
>CAZGJQ010000135.1:0-3729 GCA_964525815.1 uncultured Oscillospiraceae bacterium | reverse complement strand
GGATGAATAAATCAGCGGATTTAAAAAATCGAAAAAAGACGGGCTGTGTCTGTATTTAGGCAGCTTCTCCAGCAGCAGCTTGCGATTGGCGGGTAAAAAAGCAAGGCTGATTGCAAAAAACAGATTGAACACTATTCCGCCGAACAATATGTCCTGCACCCTGAAGGGTAGCTCCAAGCCGAAAATAAGCGATAAAAAAACGGAAAGAAACAAAGACGTGGCTCCCACCGCAAGAAACTCCGCAACCGAATGAATACGAACAAAAATAAGCCTTGCGTATTGCAGACAGTCTGCAAGGGTATCAATTCCACCGGAGAGCAGCAGTACATCGGCGGATTGCTTCAATGTATCGGGTGCGCTGTCCGGAACAAAGGATATATTTGCTTCCTTCATGAGAGGGAGATCCTCGGTGCGCTCCGCGGTAACACCGACCGTGCGTTTTTCCTGCCTGCGGTACTTCAGAATCTGTAACCATTCGCTGTCCATAAGGTTCAAAAAAAGCTTGTAGTCGGGGCAGTTTGCGATAAACAGCCCTCTGTCGCAGGAACGCATCTGCTCGGCTGTTACCACCTGATTCTCGGCATTGATAATTCCGGCGTTCTTGGCTGTATTGAAGGCGGTATAAAAGCTGTCCGAGCAGGAAACCACCGTTTCTATACCGCTTTGATTGCATTTGTAGACGGCGGAAGCGATATTGACATCCAGTGAGCCGTAAAGAGTTATAAATCCTTTAAACATAAGGCGTTTCTCCGCCGTGATGTCTCTTAGGTTATCCGCCGTGGTCTCCCCGACTGCAATTGCGATTATATACCCGTTTTTTTGTGAGTGCTCCTCCAGAGCGGCCAGTATTCTTTTACGGGTTACGCCGCTCAGCTTGTAGCCTGTTCCGTTTAAATCATATCCGGTGCATCTTGAGAGTATAAACTCGGGCGCACCCTTTAACACCACAAGGTTTCGTCCCTTATACAGAATAAGCGCTCTGTTTATCTCGCCGGAGAGAGAACGCTCGGATTGAATCCTGAAGAATTCGCTAAGCTCTGCGGAAACATCATAGCCTTTCTCGGATAAATATACCGCAGAGGCTTGGTCATGAAGCGTTCCGGCAAATTTCGCCGTTCCTATCCGCTTTTTTGACTGCTTGTTAACTCGTATATCCGAGCAGGCAAGAAATAGATATAAAAGCTCCTTAGTTCTGTCGTTCAGCTTTTTGTCGGCGGGTTGAAATATATTATCTATATATATGCCGCTGAGATTCATTTTCTGCGGCGGAAATGCAATGTTTTTGCTGCACATTATTGTGTTTGTCTCGCACAATCCCGTGATGCAATTTAGGTTTTTTACAACCGAGCCGTGGTAAGCCATTTTTTTTGCACCATAGCCCAAGGACGCAGCCGCAAGCGCTGCCATGCTATCGCACAGAGCAACCGCTCCGACCGAAAGAGAAACTATAAACAGCCCGGTAATGTCCCGTCCGACTATAACTCCGGTGAACAGCAGAACAAAACAGGCGACCAAGGCTATTATTGAAGTGTACTTACAGGTGTTTTTAATATATTTGAGCAAATTCGGCTGATAATCCCTCTTATCCGCCGTTGTTCTGCGAATAAGGGTATCCTTTCCGGTTGAGCAAACTATTGCGCTGCCCTCTCCGCTTGTAACGATTGAGCCGGCATAGACCATATTCGGGTAAACAAGCTCGTTATCCGAGCGGGCGATAAAGGAGGAGTCCTTTATTACGCTGCTCCTGTTTCCGCTTACCGGGGTTTCTAATACGGAGAGCATTTTATCGTCTATAAGCCTTGCGTCACAGGGGATTACCATTCCTTCATAAAAGTAGATAATATCGCCGGGAACCAGACGGCGACTGTCCGTTATATCGGTTATCCCCTCTCTGGTAACGCTTGTCTTAATGGCCGAATATTTTCTCGGAATATTAAGAGCACCGAAAGCGCTTGACTCCAAGATAGCGTTAAAAAGCATAAGAGCTGCAATCATCCCCGCCATTGCGATATAGGAATACTGCCGGTCAAAGGCATACATTACAAGCGAGCAGGTGATTAGCAACGCTCCGGATATCCCCTTGAGCTGATTCTTTATGCTTTGAACAAAGGAGAGCTTATACTCGTTCTGTATTATATTCGCACCGTGCTTTACCGCACGCCGCCTTATCTGCTTACGGCTAAGTCCGGAGACCAGGTCGGTTTCCAGCAGCTCGGCAACCTCAAAGGGCTGCATACCGGGCGGGAAAAAGGCTCCTTCCTCCCGATAGTCGTAATCTGCCGAGACAGTACGTATTTTGTTTATATCCTCATCGCCATACGAGGTTTTTCTGCTCTGCGCTTTATATTTATGCTGTTTATTGTTAAGCGGTATTTTTTGCGGCAAGATAACCTCCGTTCTGCCGCAAAGCGGCGACACAAGCTTAAAATCAGGTTATTTGCAGTCTATAACAATATTCTCGCCGTCCGTGGATACAAAAACGGTTCTTATAGGGTCGGTAAAGCTCTCGATTATGCGTGCGGCAACCGGGTCCTCAATATCTGTCTGTATCAAACGGCGCAGGTTACGAGCACCGTATTTTTCTGAGAACCCCTTGTTGACAAGGTAGTCGACCGCTTTATCATCATAGTCCAGCGCAATTCCCTTGTCGGTGAGCACACCCTGCAAATCGGAGAGCATAATACGGCAGATAAAAGAGAAATTCTCTTTTGTGAGGCGGTTAAACACTACGATATCGTCAATACGGTTTATAAATTCGGGACGCAGGAAGTCCTCAAGAGCTTTTTTGATTTTTTCATAATCATTGCTTCTTGCCGTGGCGGTAAAGCCGGCGGCGGAGGAAAAATCCTTGCTGCCCGCATTGGTGGTCATTATAATAACCGTATTCTCGAAGTTTACTTCCTTGCCGTGCGAGTCGGTTATGCGACCGTCGTCAAGAATCTGTAAAAGTATATTAAGCACATCAGGGTGTGCCTTTTCTATCTCGTCAAACAAAACCACGGAATAGGGCTTGCGGCGAATCTTTTCTGTCAGCTGCCCCGCATCGTCATAACCGACATATCCGGGAGGAGAGCCGATTATACGGGATACGGAGTGCTTCTCCATGAACTCGCTCATATCCAGCCTGATAAGCGATTCGGGGGAATCGAACAGATATTGCGCCAGCACCTTGACCAGCTCGGTTTTACCCACACCGGTGGTACCCGCAAAAATAAAGGATACCGGCTTCTTTTTGTAGGATATTCCGGCACGGCTGCGCTTTATCGCCTTAGCAACCTTGGAAACGGCGTCGTCCTGACCGATTATTCTCTTTTTTATCGCTTCTTCCAGCCTGTCTATCTTCTGAAACTCGTTTTCGCTGACATTGGTGGCGGGAATGCCCGTCCAGACCTCGATAACCTTCGCAAGATGGAACTCGTTAAGCTCAAGGGTATCCCGCTCTCGGGACAGCTCGTCAAACCGCTGATTTTTTTGCAGTAGCTTAGTCTTTATGTCCGCAATCCGCTGATAATCCTTATCCTCCATGGTTTCTCTGCCTTCGATATCCGCCTTTTCTCTTTCCAGCTCCTTAAGCTCATCCGCCGTTCGGCTAAGCTCGTTTATAACATCTGAGTGCATTGCCATGTAAGAGCAGGCCTCGTCCATAAGGTCGATGGCCTTGTCGGGCAGGAAGCGGTCGGTTATATACCGCTCGGACAGTACCACCATTCTTTTTGTGATATGGTCGGG
>CAZGJQ010000134.1:3508-3761 GCA_964525815.1 uncultured Oscillospiraceae bacterium | reverse complement strand
GCTTAGAAGACATGAGGTGTTTGATTTTTTGAACGAGAACGGGAATGCTCTTCGACCGTTGAATCTTCCTCCGGCGGCTCCGGGCAAGGGCTACACCCTCATACGCTCAAAGCAGGGACTTAGGGTTATGGTGATTAATGCTCTCGGACAGGTCTATATGGATCCTGCGGACAACCCCTTTACGGCGGTTGAGCGTCTGCTTAATGAGCAGTCATGTAATTTTGACCTTTGTGTATGCGACATTCATGCGGAA
>CAZGJQ010000134.1:1546-3498 GCA_964525815.1 uncultured Oscillospiraceae bacterium | reverse complement strand
ACCAGCGAAAAGGCGGCCTTTGCCCGCTATTTCGACGGCAGAATCGCTGTTATTTTCGGAACGCATACCCATGTGCAGACAGCGGACGAATGTATATTGCCGGGCGGAAGCGGGTTTATTACCGACTTGGGAATGTGCGGTCCGGTTAATTCAATCCTGGGAACCAAGCCTGAACCGGTTATAAAGAACTTCGTTACCCGGGTTCATGACCGCTTTGAGGCGGGTGAGGGCGAAATAAAGCTCTGCGGGGCTGTGTTTGATGTTAATATATCGCAAAAAAAAGCAACCTCGGTCAGAAGAATTGTCTATTAGCCTAAAAAGCTATAAATAGGAAACAATAATTAAATCAGTATAAGAGAATAAGTCTCGGGAAGGATAAAGATGAACTTTTTTAACTTTTTACTCCAAACAGGCGAGGAAGTACAGGAGCCCAATGCGTTAGGAGCGATTTTTTCAACCGCATTGCCGATATTGCTGCTGGTAGCGGTATTCTATTTCTTCCTTTACCGTCCTCAGAAAAAGCAGGAGAAGCAGGTCAAGGAAATGCGCAGCTCCATTGATATGGGGGATGTTATAACCACCACGGGCGGCATTGTGGGCGTTGTGGTCAAGATGAAGGACGATATGCTGCTTATCGAGAGCGGAGCGGACAGAACAAAGTTCCAGATTCAAAAATGGGCGGTTCATTCGGTACTCTCCAAGGCGGGACAGGAAGAAGCCTAACAAAAAACGGATAATTAAAGTATGCAGCCTTCTTATGGGTTGCATATTTATTCTTATTACAAATATTATGAGGTGCTAAAATTGAACAAGTCAATACTTAAAAAATACGCCCGTCTTGCGGTAGAAACGGGTGCCGCGGTTCAAAAGGGACAATCGGTTGTGGTATATGCATCCGTACAGCAAAGCGAGTTTGCATTGCTGGTTGTGGAGCAGGCCTATAAGGCTGGAGCAGAGAGGGTGAGCGTGGAATGGCTGTCCCAGCCGCTGACCAAGCTGCATTACCGTCATCGGAGCGTTAAGAGCCTATCTGAGGTTTCTCCTTGGTTTGAAGAGAGGGAAAAGGAATACTGCAGAGAGCTGCCTGCTGTTATCCATATCCTCTCGGACGACCCGGACGGGCTTAAGAGCGTAAACAAGGATAAAATGCAGAAGGTGAGACAGAACCGATACAAGGTGCTGAAAAAGTACCGGGACGAGAGAGAAAACAAGTACCAATGGTCAATTATTGCAATCCCCTCCAAGGAATGGGCAAGAAAGGTGTTCCCCGGTGAGCGGACAAGCGCTGCGGTAAATAAGCTGTGGCAGGCTATTCTGCAAAGCGTCAGGGTTACGAAGGACAATGATCCGGTAGAGGAGTGGAGCAGACACAACCGTTCCTTCGAGGAGAAGTGCGCCTTCCTTAACGATAAAGGGTTTGATTATCTGCACTTTAAGAGCGGGAGCGGCACGGATTTCATATGCAGTCTGATTCCGCAGGGCAGATGGCTGGGCGGCGGAGAAAAGACGCTGAGCGGTGTTTATTTCAACCCGAACATGCCCACCGAGGAGGTGTTTACTTCCCCGATGAAGGGACAATGCGAGGGCAGGCTGGTGTCCACCAAGCCCCTGTCCTACCAGGGGCAGCTTATCGAGAATTTCTATATCGACTTCAAGCAAGGAAGAGCGGTAAGCTGGGATGCGGAAAAGGGCAAGGACACCCTTGAGAAGATTATTACTGCGGATGAGAACTCCTCAATGCTGGGTGAGCTTGCGCTGGTTCCTCACGATTCTCCGATATCCAACTCGGGAATACTGTTTTATAACACTCTCTTCGATGAGAATGCCTCCTGTCATGTGGCCCTCGGCTCGGGCTATACGAACACGCTGGAGGGCTACGAAAAGCTGACCAAGGAGGAATGCCACACCCTCGGTATAAACGATTCCATGGTGCATGTGGACTTTATGATAGG
>CAZGJQ010000134.1:0-1446 GCA_964525815.1 uncultured Oscillospiraceae bacterium | reverse complement strand
AATGCCACACCCTCGGTATAAACGATTCCATGGTGCATGTGGACTTTATGATAGGCGCACCCGATTTGTCGGTTACCGGCTACAAGGATGGTAAAGCAACGCAGATTTTTGCGGACGGCAACTGGGCTATATAAGATGATAAAAAAAGGAAGGCTTAACGGTCTTCCTTTTTTTATCGTAATGCTTGGTAAATTAAATGTTGCATTATTCAAAACAATATGTTATATTATGTTCTATTACTAATAAGGAGTGGAGCTAATGTCGTCCAATGAGAAATATATTCGAGACAGATACAAAAACCCGTCCGGAGAGGACGCGCGTTCCTCTCTTTCCAGAGCAAACGGACTGGAATTCCTTTATACAAAAAAGCTGGTCGGCGAATACATAGACAAAAACACCTCGGTTGCCGAAATCGGCTGTGCAACCGGGCATTACGGAATGTATTTTGCTGATAAATGCAGGGATTATACCGGAATCGACTTAACACCCGAAAGCATTGAGCTGTTCAGGGAAAAGATTAAGCAAAACGGGCTGACCAATGTAACCGCCGCCGTAGGGGATGCAACAAAGCTGGATAATATCGAGGACAGCCGCTTTGATGCTGTGCTCTGCCTCGGCCCGATGTATCATCTGCCGCCTGAGGAAAGGGAAGCGGTGTTCTCCGAGTGTAAAAGGATTTGCAAACAAAACGGCGTTATTATTTTTTCTTATATAAACAAGGTGGCCGCATATATAAAGGGCTGTATGCTTACCCCGGCAAAATACCCCAATAAAACGGTTAACGATTTTATACTGAACAGAGGCGTGGACGACATACATTCCGAGGTGTTTTTCTTTACAATGCCGGAGGATATGGAGGAAAGGGCAAGGGCGCACGGTCTTTCCGTTTTAAGGAATGCGGGCGTTAATTTCACCTTTACCGAGAAGCTAATAAACGATATGACGGATGAGCAGTTTAAAGCATGGCTGGAGATCGCCGATTTCATGTGCAGTCACCCCTCCTGCACAGGCTTAAGTATCCATGCTTTGCTGATCTGCAGAAAGAGCTAGGAATAACGATGGATTTTCAGGTTCGCAAAGCGGTTTCTTCCGATGCGGAGGCTTTCGCCGATATACATATGCGTTCTTGGGTTGCGGCATATAAGGGTATTGTTCCCGATGAAGCAATGAAGAAGATAAACGAAGGACGTCCGGCGATGTGGCGGAAAACGCTCTCGTACAAAAACAATCATTATGCCGTTTTGCAAAGCGGCAGGGTTATAGGTTTGATGGGGATTGAGGCAAGCCGTGATGAGGATGTTCTCGATGCCGGAGAGATAGGCGCAATTTACCTGCACCCCGATTTTTTCGGGCAGGGGTACGGAAAAAAAGCAATGGATTTTGCTATCGGCGAGCTGCGTTCAAGGGATTACAGTACGATTATACTTTGGGTACTGGAAGATAACG
>CAZGJQ010000133.1:0-3844 GCA_964525815.1 uncultured Oscillospiraceae bacterium | reverse complement strand
ACTGTCCGGCGGCAGGCTTTAAGACCATGCCGCCATATGTCATCTTTCCTTCATCCAAAATCTTTAGTTCGCCGCCGATGACAGTCTTTTCACCGCCTTGCTCGGTATAGTTCTTAGTGTTATAGCTCATAAATCAGCCCTCCTTAAGCCTTCTGCTGAAGCACCTTTATGGCTTCGGGCAGAATCAGTTTGCCGTCAAGGCGTTGTGCGGCGAGGAACCCGACCTGACCTGTTACCGCATATAGCTCGTTAAGGCGCTTGAATGTACGTCCCTGTCTGTCCGCTATCCAATAATAGCTGAAATCACCGAAAGCAATGGTTTTTGCTCCCGATGCTATTTCTGGCACATAAGCGGATGTGGCTATTTTCTTTCCGAGTATGGTATCCGAAGAACCTGCCTGCAGGGAAGGCTGCCACAGATACTGTCCTTGTCCGTCCTTAAGCTTTCTGATAGCTTTAACTGTTGATTCATTGGTCACAAATACGGCATTCTTACGGTAAGGGCTTCTGAGTGCATAAAAGAGATCAATAATTTCATCGGCTGTTATTGCCGTTGCCGCGGTGGTTGTAACGCCTGTTTGACCTCCGCCCGTAGAATTGAATATGCCTGTAGGTTTACCCGAACCATCGCCGTTGAAAAATGCGTCCTCCTCTTTATTACCGATACGGCGTCCGAATTCTTTCGATATATATCCCTGAAGGTCGAACACGCTGTCGTTAAGCAACTCTTCCGAAACTTTTATCATGGTTCCAAGCTTGAAAGCTCCTATGGAAGTCTGACCAAACACATCATCGCTCTCGGGTATTGTGCCTTCTTCATCTATCCACGAAGCCGTACCCTTGGAGGACACGATAGGTATTTTTCTGTCTCCGCTTGAGGTCTGGATAACATGAGCAAGCTGACGGAAAATGTTTTCCTCCTCAAGACTCTGAACTAAAGTTCGCTCAAATTCGTCGGGAACGAGGTAGCCACCTTCGCTGTCGGTTCCTATTTGCAGTGCGTTAAGAACCTCATAGCCGGGAGTTTTACTACGGATAACATTCCAGAAGGCCTGCTTGTATTCATCTGTAGCCCTTCCGGTTTTGGTCTTAGCATTGGGTGCGGCGGGCTTGTCGGTAATGGGATTGGCAGTCGGCTTGTTCAATTCGGCGTCCAGAGCTGCCTGACGCTCTAAGCGGTCAATTTCCTTACCGAGCGACACAACGTCATTCTCCATTTTTTCGTATGTGGAAACATCTTCTGCACAGAGCAGACCGTCACTGCCACGCTTGGTGTCGAGAAACGCTTTAGCAGCGTCCCATGCCTTTGCGCGTTTTTCGCGCAGTTCAAGAATTTTACTCATTTTGTTTTCCTCCTAAAATTTAGTGTTGAATTAAAGAGAGCCGCTTTTCCAGCGACTCTACAGGGTACATTTTTTCAGTTGTTTTGTTTTCTGACGGTTTAATCGGCAATTTACGATTCACTTTGCTTAGAAGTGAATTGGTAACTGCCCTACGACTGAATGCGAAACTAATCTCATCTTCAGTTTCAGCAAATCGCTTCTTTTCATCCTCGATTAAATCGTCAGCAAAACCAAGTTCTATAGCTTTGTTTGCGTTCATCCATGTTTCGCCGTCCATCAGGTGAGACAGTTTGGCACGGGAAAGCCCCGTCTTAATCTCATAGGCATTGATGATAGACTCCTTGACCTCGTCAAGCATGGCGATGGCCTTCATCATTTCTTCTGTATCGCCAATAGCAACGGTCAGCGGGTTGTGGATCATCATCAAGGCTGTGGGAGCCATAAGTACAGTCGTTCCCGCCATTGCGATGACGCTTGCAGCGCTGGCTGCAATACCATCAATTTTCACGGTAACATTACCTTTGTAATCCATAAGCATTGCGTAAATCTGACTTGCCGCGATACAGTCGCCACCCGGTGAGTTCAGCCAAATAACAATGTCACCCTCGCCGGCGGTCAAATCAGCTTTGAACGCCTTGGGGGTGACATCATCGTCAAACCATGACTCTTCGGCAATTACGCCGTCAAGGTAGAGTGTTCGGACACCGGATTCTTCGTCCCGCGCCCAGTTCCAGAATTTCTTCACTTGTTTTCCTCCGTTTCTTTTATGTTTGCGAACGCACCTGCGTCTTGTAATTTGGTCATCGCACCGTTGATGAGATAGAGATCACCCCCATGTTTAGCCGGAATACGGTCAAGATTTTCAAGCTCTCGAATATCATTTGCGCTCATCCAACCGTTCTGACGTGCTGTTGCATAGCCATTCATACGGCTTACATAATCGCCTCGCAACAGACCGTCCACATTAAACTTAATAAATACCAGTGGTTTTTCGCTGTCCGATAGAAGTGCCCGGCACATGGCCTGCTCCCAGCGCACCACCCACGGGTCAAGTGTATATTTAACAAATTCCAGCGACTGCTGCTCTATATTGGAAAACGATGATTTTTCAAGGTCGGCAAGCATGTGCGGCGGCACTCGGAAAATACGGGCGATTTCGTTAATTTGAAACTTCCGCGTTTCCAGAAATTGCGCCTGCTCGGGCGAAATACCAATAGGCTGGTATTTCATGCCTTCCTCGAGTACGGCAACCCTGTGAGCGTTTGCCGAGCCTTGGTAGGCGGCATTCCATGATTCCTTGACTCTCTGAGGATCTTTAATGGTGCCGGGATGTTCAAGCACCCCACCGGGGGTCGCACCGTTTGCGAAGAATTTCGCTCCGTATTCTTCGGTTGCAATCGCCAATCCCACAGCATTCTTTGCCATAGCAATAGGTGAATAACCTACTAATCCGTCAAATCCCAAGCCGGGAATATGCAGAACATCGGAAGGGTCAAGGTAAACCTGACTGTCTTTTCCGAGTGTGGGTGCGTCTTCTGTATTTCGTTGATATAAATAGAAAAGCCGACCTGCTGAATTGCGGTCGACCGTCATTTTATTTGGCATCAACGGATAAAGCGCAACGACCTCCCCGCGAGCGTTCCGAATAATCTGTGCGTATGCATTTCCCCATAACAAAAGATGACTCATCAGCGTTTCTCTAAACGCAAATGAAGTCATCTCAGGGTTCGGCTCATCATGGAGCAGTTTATATAACGGATGGGTCAGGTTTTTTTCTTTGCCACCCGAATTGTTGTACTTATAAACATGAAGCGGCAATCCGGCCAATGTCTCGGACAGTATCCTCACACAGGAGTAGACCGCCGTCATTTGCATGGCAGTCTGTTCGTTTACAGCTTTACCCGCCGTAGTTCCGCCGAAAAAGAAGCTGTATCGGCTACTTCCTAAAGTATCTTTAGGTTTGTCACGTGCCTTAAATATACTTTTCAATATTCCCATTGATGTTACTCTCCTTTACTAAAATACAAGCAACCCACGTTGGTCGTAAACTGAACTGCCTGTTTCTCCACCGCACCGAATTGCCCGGTCGAGTGCCATAATGGTTGCCACCGCACCGTCAATTTTCTCGGTGGACTTTTCCTTGTCTGCCTTGATGTTGCCTGCCGGGTCAGTGCGAATGTATATATTATCCATCATCCACCGCAAAACGGGATGCCCGCCGTGGGCGAGCTTTTCCTCAAGTGTCAGTTTCATAAGTTCCTTGGTCGGCGGAGACATATCCTTGAAACCCTGACCGAACGGGATAACTGTGAAGCCGAGTATTTCGAGGTTCTGTGTCATCTGAACTGCGCCCCAGCGGTCGAAAGCAATCTCACGGATGTTGTATTTTGTACCAAGTTCCTCAATAAAGGATTCAATGTAGCCGTAATGAACTACATTGCCTTCAGTAGTTTGCAGAAAGCCTTGTTTGTGCCACACATCATAATTCACATGGTCGCGTC
>CAZGJQ010000132.1:0-3952 GCA_964525815.1 uncultured Oscillospiraceae bacterium | reverse complement strand
ATGAGATATTGACCGGTTTCCCGTTTTCAATACCTCATTTGTCTGCAGTCTGAAAAGCCGCAATGCGGCTTTTTTTATTCATATGCAACTAAACAGATGCTTTTTAGGTATTACTTATATGTAAGTTATGAGAATGCAAAAAATATTTTCACCGCTTGAAACAAAACAACGAAAAATCCGCACTATTATAGCAGAGAGACAATAAAAGCGAGGGTGTTTTGTTTTGAAAAGAATGATTATACTTCTTTTGGGTTCTCTTGCCTTGGCGTTCTTGCTCTGGACATGCCTGAGCTATACCAATCCTTTCATATACATATAAAATACCAAAAGCAAAAGGAACCGCTTTGACCAGGTGGTTCCTTTTGCTTTTTTTTATTATAATATTTTAGCATAAGGACTTCTGCAATGCGGTAATAAAGTTCTCTGCTATTATCGGATCGAACTGCGTTCCCGTGCACTGTCTTATCTCCTCGAAAGCGGCTTGGTAGTTTCTTGCGGATTGATACGGGCGGTTGGAGGTCATTGCGTCAAAGCTGTCCGCAACGGTAAGCACTCTTGCAAGCGGGTTGATTTCCTCTCCCGAAATCCGGTCCGGATAACCTGTTCCATCGAACCTTTCGTGGTGGTGCAGCACTATATCCACAAGATCCTCCAACCCTTCCACCCGCCTAATCATTTCTGCGCTGTCGGACGGATGCTTTTTCATCTCCTCCCATTCCTGGTCGGTAAGCTTACCCGAGGAAATCAGAATATGCTTTGAAACATTAATCTTCCCAAGGTCGTGCAGATATGCGCTGTAAATCAGCTTGGTTCTGTCCTCCTCGTTAAGCTTCATATGCTCGGCATATAGCTGACAGTACCATACGACCCTCTCGATATGATTGTATGTATAAAAATCACGGGAATGTATAACGTTGATTAAGGACTTAAGGGATGTAAGCTTACTGTCCAGCTTTGAGTCCCGGTCAAAGACCGAAACATATTGCTCAACACGATTTCGGCGGAAGAATTTTGCCCGATACAGAGCTGAGTCCGCTCTGTTTATAAGCTCGACGGGGGTGTCTCCCTCTCCGTCCAGCTCCGAAACACCTGCCGATACGGTTACGGAGCCTGCGGGCAGCAAATCCTGCCCCTCAAAGTCGTATTCGTCAACAAGCTTACGTATTTGCTCACCGATCTTGATGGCTTCGTCCTTGCCGGTGTTATCCATTAAAATGGCGAACTCCTCGCCGCCGTATCTATATAATGTATCTTGTTTTCGTATGTTATTCTTCAGCAGCTCGGCAAGCTGCTTGAGCACCATGTCTCCCTTCTGGTGACCGAAGATATCGTTATAGGTCTTGAAGTAATCTATATCCAAAAAAATAAGGGAAAGCGGTTTACCGTTCTTTATGTTATCATCGCATTTCTGCCGTAAAGTATCCTGAAAATAACGGTGGTTATATATGTTGGTAAGACTGTCAAGATTTACAGCGTTGGTGAGCTGTTCTATGTGCTCGTTTGCTATTTTTACATAAGAGCCTAAAATCCAAGCAATTACGACAAACATGGCACAAAGAGCAATGTCGGTTTGAAAAAATGTATTAACTCCTTCTCCGGCTCCCTTAACCAAATCCAGCCCGAGTATAAAGGTAGAGGCAATGGAGGCAACGATAATGCCCGTCTTCATTCCCATCTCAATTGTGTAGGATATGACAATGAACATAAACAAGAATTTATAATAGCTTTCATGCATACCGCTGAACATTATAGAAAATATGCATACAGCGAAAAACATAGCAATTTCAGCGATTATGAAGATTCTTACTTCTTTCCTGCTGCGATCCATAACTATCCACATAAAAGTTATAACAACAAATATAAAAAGAGCAGCTAATATAATATTCATATTTAAATTTTCTAGTGTGGTACCACTAGTTTCATTAAAAAAATATTGAAACAGAGGCGATGAGCAGAAAAAAAGAGCTAATATTTTAAGTGTAAAAAACATTACATAATATTGAGATTTCTTTTTATTGTGAATATTTTTCAAAAAGCTTGCCCCTTTCTTATATAAATAAGTTTAGAGAGACCGATAAGGTCTCTCTAAACGAATGCGCCTTATCTGTCCTGCAAAGACTGAGGCTCCTCGGGTTGATAAGCCCACCATGAACAGGCGGAGGTTGCAACCAGAGTTGCAAAAAGTGTAGCTAAAACAGAAACGGCTGCAAGGAGTTTGAGTTTCATACTGTTATACACTCCTTTCTTTTTTATCAGAAATCGACCAGCTTTTGGTCAATTAACTGTATGAAGCTATGACCTGGCTTTGTAAGCATAAAGGTCTGCCAAAAAACAGCGAAAGTAATAGCGATACCGAAGCCGGAAAACCGTAAATATACATTCGAATACGAATAAACTGTTATTACCATTATCAGAAATGCGGTAAGGGTTATAAAGGAATTTATTCGCAGTCTGCGGATTTTCTCCGGTCTGGTTATACGCTTTTTGGGCGAATCGACAGGAGCCTTTTTATATACTATATAAAAGGACCATATAAAGATAATAGCGGAAAAGGTCGAATGCACATATAAAAGATTAGGATTAGATAAATAATGGGATAAAAAAGCCATTAGGCTTATAAAAAATACACTTATTATAACACAACCTGTGAAGGTATTACTATGAGTTCCACCAACCGCTCTTCTCAACAGACCAACAAAAAGGAATATTATAAATCCTTCTTTCCATGAATTTCCTATTAACCCTAATACAGATACAACCAAAAAAATAATTATCATTTGAAAAATGGCACTTAATCCATACGCAATAACAGCTTCTTTTTCTGAATCATAATTAAAGCTGAAACCGATATTTTTAGCAATTTTCTTTGCTAATTTCTCCATTAGAACCATCCCTTTTACTTTTTTTCATTAAAACACAATATAATGTAATCATTTCAGTTAAAAGCAAAAAGTTTGTGGGAAAACCTAACAGTGCAATGTTAATCATTCCGTCTACAGATGAATTGTTTTGGAATATTGCTTCTAATTTTTCAACACCAAAAGCATAGCTAAATACATTAATAAGGATTATCTCGAAAATTAATATGGAAATTGTAGTAAGCAGAACGCTTAAAACGGTTTTGTAAATAGCTGTTTTGAAAATAATATAACTGACTAAAATACAGATTATCATAATAATCACGGTGTGAAAACCGTAACTTATAGGTAATCTTCTTACGCCGAATGCAAAAACAGAAAAAACCAAGGTCATCAAGACAAAGGATTTTGCTTCTATTTTTCTTTTATTAAAAGCGTGTATTGCTAATGAATAGCCAATAAACTGCAAAAAATACCCTAAAACACCGTCTGTTAAGAACAATAGTAAGTACTTCCCGGTTAAATCCCAATTCATTGATTCAATCCTCCTTGCTCGGAATCATTATTCATTTTCTTTACGGCATAAAAGACAATAATGGCAACAAACGAGTGTATAATTGTATCCCCGACGCTGCTGACGGAAAACCCGGTGTCAATATAATCAGCCAAGAAGTTCAGCTTGGTGTATTCTGTCATTGGAATATGTAAGTCGTCTACACCCATGTTTAAAATACTTTCGTTACAATAAACAGTATATCTCGAAAGGGTGGGGTATACCGGCATTTTACCGTTGTTTGCATGGATAACAATTTTATTTAATAAGGTACCGAAAACAACAAGACCGCTTCCCGCAATTGCCTGTGTATAAAGCCGCCTGATTAAAATAGGAGGAATTAGAGCCAGAATAAACGCTTTTTGTATATGAGGAGCATACTTGACATAATCATAATTGCCGCAAAGCGCTGTGATTGTAAAAAATATAAATACAGCCTCTACAATAAACAGGGGATAGAAGTCAAATCTGGTAAAAATATAGGATATTTCAGACTGAAGACAAAGTCCGCTCAAAAAGGGTGGATTTTGTTGCGTTTTGC
>CAZGJQ010000131.1:0-3953 GCA_964525815.1 uncultured Oscillospiraceae bacterium | reverse complement strand
AGCATAGAAGAAAAGCTGACAAGGTTTGTTCTATATGCGGAGGAATGCGACGGCGGAGTGGAAAGGCTGAAAATGGTCAATGTTTATATCTCCGACGACAACATTACATACAGAAAAATAGGAACCGCTGCCGAGTCCCTAAAGGTAAGTGCGGGAGGCGGATGGTATGAGAGTAATTATTCTGATTACAGCCATTATGAGAGCAGCTACTATGTCAGTAATTATTCTGATTACAGCCATTATGAGAGCAGCTATTATGTGAGCAATTACTCATATTACGAAGAGTATGAGAGTGAAGCTTATTATAACAATGCCGGAATCAGCTATTTTGCCCCTGACTACGGCATATATGCTTACACCCTTTCCCTTAACGGAGCGGTGGACGCAAGATATGTAAAATTCGAGATTTATCAGGGTCCGTGGGCGTTTGTGTCCGAGATAGAGGTTTATCAGAACCCGGATGCGACACCGGCACCTCCTCCCAGGGAATACAATTATGGGGTTAACAATTTTTCGGATGCCGAGAAGATTGAGGTTACGGGTGATTTATCGGTGCTTCGTGACGGGGATAAATACCTGTCCGGTGTTTTCTTTAGGAACAAGGTATGCACTGACGGAGAACAGAATCCGACCGTAGATTTGGTGCTTAAGCTTGACGAAATAATATCTGTTGACAGTATCGTATTGAACTTTGCTCTTGACAAGACTAATAACACCGCTCTTCCGAGATATAACGAGGTAAGACTCAGCTATTCTACAGATGGGTACAACTTTATCTATTTGGGAGCCTACTATATTACGGGATATGAGGAAGGCGAGGATATAGTAGAGGCTGTATTTGATCTTCAGAATATTCAGGCACAGTACATCGAAATTGAATTCGATTTCGGCGAAAATCCGTTTGCTGCGGACGAAAAGGTGATTTATGAGTATATGGCACTGACCGAAATTCAGGTAATTGAAACGGGCTCGGTGGAAATGTACTATTCATTTGATATTTTGAATGTGGATGAGAGCATTGTCGCCGAGAACGGTATCATATTTACATCAAAAGCTGCGCTTGAATCGGCAAATGCTCAGTGGTCGGTTTTGATTCATTGTGAAAAGATTGCCGGTAATATGTATAGGGTAAAATCAGATGCTTACCAAGCGTTAGGTTTTTTACCTGATATAGATTTTAAGCCCGGTGATATTGTTATAGCCATACATTCGGCAACCAGTAACCCCGACCTGAGCAATGAATATCCTAATGTTCTTCAAAGATTAGCGGCGCTTGAGGTTGAGGAAGGAATGCTTGTTGCACTCGAAGGCATTAATCTGTCCGAGAAGACTTCCGAAAACGGTAAGGCTACGGTTTACCTCTCCACCCCCTATAGTACGGGAGTACCGGAGAACACTCATGTTTTTATTAACTATACACGTAACATGCCCAATGTGGACGGAGTTGTGCAGCCGGGTGAATACGGTTCCAAGATACATTCGATTGATTATAGCAGCGGCGAATTCATATCCGAATATGATGAGGATATGAGTGTTAGCGCGGATTTCTATATGACCTGGAGTGATGAGAGCTTAAATTTGGCATGGGTGGTACATACCGACAATCACTGGCCGATATCATACTATGAGGACTTGGGCTATATGTATATGTATTCCTGTGTGCAATTTATGCTCTGTAAGGGCGCTCCCGATGTTTCCAGACCTTATTATTATCAAACCTCGGAATGGTCAGGCAACTACCTTGAGGCGGGTCTTTCGATTATGGAGGAAGGCTACAGCGAAAAAGTTATGTGGAGCCTGCCGCACGATGTATGGTATATTTCTTACTATGATTGGGATTTTTACGGCTCGAGAAACAAGCTCAACAATACCACAACCTATGAGGTAGCTCTTCCTTGGCACAGCTTAGGAATATATGACATATACAACGGTTACCAGTTAGGACTAACCTATGCAATCGGTGACCAAAACGCAGACCAGTTTCTTGCAGGTGTTCCCAATATGGCGGAATGGCAGGATGCTATTCTGGGAGGCAAAAACATGGATGCCGGAGCAGTCATAACCCTTGTCGGGCGGGATGCGGTGGACAGAACCCAAATATCCGGCACACTATCCATAATACAAGCGGAGGAATACAGCGAACTTCTTATAGCGGATACTTCGGGTGTTTACCCATCGGACGCTTCGTTAATGTACCAGTGGTATAGAAACGGGCAGCCCATTACATATGCGGACAGCGACTTCTATGTATTGAATCACGCCGATATGGGGAAATCCATCACCGTAGAGGTATACGGCTACGGAGACTATTTCGGCAGTATAGCGAGTGAAGCCTTTCTTACCGAAAAGCTGCCTCAGACTGCTCCTCCTTCTCCGGCATTAATATACAAAACCGAGGATTCCGTGAAGCTGTGGTATTATGACTGTGCTGAGTATAGATTGGAAGACGGCGAATGGCAGGACAGTAATGTGTTCACAGATCTTACACCCGGAGAGACCTATAATTTTTATGTCAGAAACAAAGAATCTACTCAATATGCTCCAAGTCCGGAGAGCGATCCCTTGACGGTAGTGCTTGACGGCTCTCACATAAGGCTTGAATATATAGAGAATGTCGGATACTATTTGTTCGGGTTTGCGGATAATATGACTGCGGATGATATAATTTCCGTTATGGGCAGCAATACGCAAGTCAAGGATGCAGATGGTAATATAATAACCGATGATACGCCTATCGGAACCGGAGCATTCCTTAGCTGCTTTGGAGAGGATTACAGTATTATCATCAAGGGAGACATCACCGGCGACGGAGTTATAAACGCAAAGGATTATGTGGCGGTTAAAAGAGCCTTCCTTGGAACATATACACTTGACAGCTCACAGCTTAAGGCTGCGTGTATAGAAGGAGGCGAATCACCGACTGCTGGAGATTATGTAAAAATCAAACGGCATTTTCTCGGTACATACGATTTGCATAAATAATATATCCTCTTCCTTATCTTTATCCTTAGCGAGGAGTGCCGCCGGTCGGCACTCCCGCTTTTTTTGTTGTAAAAACGGGTTGACTTAATAAAATACAATGCTATAATATTAGTTGCGTGCGCAACTAATGCGCTATTTCATAAGGGAAAGGATGAGCAAAATGCCGTCAATAATGAAGCATATCGGAATAATAAACCGCTGCGCCATACTGTTCAGAAGCGAAAGGCTCAAGGGAACGGGACTAAACGGTATACATCATACTTATATTATAAATATTTGCAAAAATCCCGGAATCTCTCAGGAGAGGCTCTCCGGTCTCATTTATATTAACAAGAGCAATGTAACCCGGCAACTGGTAAAGCTGGAGGATAACGGTTATGTAAGGCGGGTTCCCAGTCCTACCGACAAGCGGGTTATGCTGGTTTATCCCACCCAAAAGGCTCTTGATGCTTTACCTGTCGTAATGGGTGTTCTAAACGAATGGAGCGGGAGTATTTTTGCTTGCCTTGACGGAGAGGAGCTTGCAAAACTGGAAAAAACCCTGCTAAAAATCTCAAAAAAAGCAACCGAAACGGTTGAGGATGACCAAAACGAGCGCTAATATATTAATAGAAAGGCTTTTGTATTTTTTATAATGAAATTCTTAGCAAAATATCTTCGCCCCTACTACAAACGAATGCTATTGGGTCTTTCCGTCAAATTTACGGGAACCATAATGGATCTTTTACTGCCCTGGATACTCGCATATATTATAGACACCGTCGTGCCTCTCGGTGAAGTAACCAGAATTATATTCTGGGGGGTTGTAATGCTGATTATTTCGGCTATCGGGCTTGTCGGTAACATAGTAGCCAACCGGATTGCCTCAGGAGTTGCCCGTGATACTTCCGAGAGTATTCGAGCCGAGCTATTTACAAAAACAATGTATCTTTCAAGCAGACAGGCGGATGAATACAGTGTTCCCTCTCTGG
>CAZGJQ010000130.1:0-4186 GCA_964525815.1 uncultured Oscillospiraceae bacterium | reverse complement strand
AAGTCTGAGCCGTAGAAGCTCATTTTCGCAATCTCAGAACCGCACTCTGAAAATGACTTTGCGAAATGTTCCGCGATACTGTCAACAAGAGGCGCGAATTTTGTTATCATAACCTTTTTATCACACAGACGTAGCACGATAAAATTCGTGGCGTATTTACTACCATCCTTTATAATTGCATCACCGTCCATAAGGCGGGGAATTTCGTCTTCAATGTACATTGTTGGAAGCCCAGTTTTCAGGCTTATTTCTTCAATTGTTAATGGCTTTTCATATGCTGCTTCACATATCGCTCTCGCAATCTGGCTGTACAGATACTTGTTTGAATCCATTGACCCGTTGCAGGTGGTTGTGTTCCAGTTAATGCGTTTATAAACCTTATCCATTTTATTTTCACCTATCCTCGTTTTAATTTTTTTGCGGCTGACGTTTAGCCGCCATTTTACTGTGGTTTCTGCCAGCGAATAACTCATTGCGATTTGTTTTATCGGTAGCTGTCCGATATAGTAATCGACCAAAATATTGCGATATTCCGAAGAAAGAGTATGAAGATATTTAAAAACTTGCTCATATTCGTCAACAATCATCATCTCATCGACGAAATCATAATCATCTTCGATATATGAAAAATCATCATTAGGCGGTATTTCATTTTGCTTGTTACGCATATCAATGAATCTCGCATATCGATTATGAGCAATACGCCATACCCAATTTTCGAGAGAATCAATATGGTATTTTTCAATACCGTTCAATATATGAACCATTATTTCACTTGATAAATCCTCCGCGTCATGACGACTGTTCAGACGCTTGACGCAAAAATTGAAAATAGGTTCGATATATTTTATGATTTTATCTTCACTTATCTTCATCTTTTTAACCTCATTTTACTCCGTAAAAGCTTCTACACTTATATAGTGCATTTGAAAATGAAATGGATAGGTGTTATATAGAAAATTATTTATAATCATCCGAGCGTGAGCTGCTGAAGGAAATAACAGAATAAACACCCTGCGAATAAGACCAGTCATCGTGCCGACCGATATAGTCTAATCCTTTTCGCAGGGTGTTTTTTTATACTTTGTAATCAATATGCAGTCCTTGAACATAAATTCGGTTCTGCCCCAGCCACGCGGAGAGCAAGTGTTTCCCGTTCCGTCACTCCAGCCTCCGCAGACCGGACAGCCTCCGCTGTCCAGCAGCTCCATGGCAAGCACGATTTCGCTGACCGTCTGCCTGAAAATGCTCCCCATTACGTCACCGTCCCTGTTCTTTACGGTAAAGCGGGAATAGTCACTCACCATTTTGCTGTGCTGGGTTACCGAAACCCCGCAGCATTTACACCGCCACCAGCCCGCCTTGATACTGACTATTTCATAGACGGGCAGCAGCTTGTCCCGACAGGATACCACACCATATAAATGCTCCAGCTGTCTGTTTAGGACGGCAACATCCTCGGCACCCTCGCTTTCGGTAAGGATTCGGAAGCACTCGGATGCTCTTTCAGTAGCTGTATATGTAAGATAATCCTCTCCGTATTTAAGGTTCTCCTTAATGACAAACATAGCCCTATTTCCTGTTCATATCAAAGCAAAGCGTAAAGCTCTCGTCATATTTGTCTATCCAAATCTGAACTATGGGATAATCTATTTTTACATTTCCATCCTCCCATAGCCCCATATCTGGCCAGGTACTGCGGTTGTTTGTATGCTCCTCTGTCCAGGGGAGGATGCTGTCGTTCTTGCCTATTTTTACGTTTTTAACCGTGAGATAGTTCATATAAAGGTCTTCGTCCGTGTTATACAGGGTTATCTCCACCCAATCGTTTTCGCTTTTATTCCCCTCTGTATCATACTTAACATCCCCCGGGTAATCCAGCGCATAATTTTGCAAATATGCCGTGTTGCTCCCGTCCGCAAGCGAGTACGCAGCTTCAAGCTCCTTGCTGTCAACGAGCTTGTCCTCGGTTATATCATATATTGTAACCCTTGCTCTGCCGTCCTCCTCCGAGCTGTCCAGCGTTAGTCGATAATCATTATTCGGGTTGAGAATGACCTTGGATTCGTACCATGTGGGTGTGCTTTCGTCCTCTGTAGTATACAGATGATAGAACAAATGCCAACCGCCGTCCTTACCTGAGTAGCAAAAGCCTGTGTCAAGACAATTTACCCAGTATCCATCCTCGTTAAATATATCCATTCCGAGGAATATATACGCATTAACGAACTTTCCGTCGCTTTTTCGGATATTATTAAGCTTTATTTCGCTTATCATAACATCTATTGAGGCGATGTTATACCCCTGCTTGGAGTAAATTGCATATGCGGGGCCGTCATCGTCCCCCATCTTTCCTGTGTTCTGGTAATTTAGATTTGTTATATCTGGGTCACCCATGCTGATTTCCTCCTCTTCGCTTATAATATCCGATTGCTCGGAGGAATCTGTGCTCTCGGGTACAGTACTGTTACACCCCGATAGCAGTACCGCTGTCAAGACAAAAAACAAAAGAATAATTTTCATAACACATTTCGCTCCCGTAAGTAATTTATGTGTTAACTATATCATACCATTTGCGTTATTTCAACAGAAAAGAGCATAGCTCTTTCAATTTATAACCGGATATGCTATACTGTCGGGGGAATAAAATGAAAAGGTATGCATATGAAATTTGTTATCGCAATAGATTCATTTAAGGGAAGTATTGGTGGTATTGAGGCCAGCAGAGCCGCCGAAGAAGCGGTGAAGTCTGTTTTTTCGGATGCTGAAACAATAATCATACCCGTTGCGGACGGAGGAGAGGGGACAGCGGATGCCTACTACCTTGCCTTTGGAGGCAGGAAGGAGAGGGTAACGGTAACCTCTCCGGATTTTTCCGAGGTTGTTGCCGAATATGCGGTTCTTCCCGACAATACGGCGGTTATTGAGATGGCTGCGGCATCCGGTATAACGCTTGTTAAGGGAGAAAAGAATGCAGGAGAAGCAACCTCTCTTGGAACAGGAGAGCTGATAAGGGATGCCTTAAAAAAGGGCTGCCGCAATTTTATAATCGGTCTCGGCGGCAGCGCAACAAATGACGGAGGGGTGGGCGCATTAAGTGCGCTGGGCGTTCGTTTTCTTAATAAACAAGCAAGCCCCATAAGACCTAACGGAAACGGTCTTGAAGAACTGTTTTCAATAGAATTAAACGGAATGCTGCCCGAGCTGAAGGAAAGCAGCTTTATAATCGCCTGCGACGTGGAGAACACGCTTTGCGGTAAGGAAGGAGCAACCCTTGTTTATGGCGCACAGAAAGGAGCAGACGCAGCCGACAGGGTGCGGCTCGACAATAATCTCAAGCACTTCTCCGACATTGTAAAGGCTTGTTCGGGACGGGACATACTCAGTATAAAGGGCGGCGGAGCCGCAGGAGGAATGTGTGCCGGCTTAATGGGCTTCCTTAATGCTCGGACACAGAGCGGTATTAAGCTGCTGCTGGAGAAAATTGACTTCGACTTGATTGTTAGGGATGCGGACTATGTTCTAAGCGGAGAGGGAAAGGCAGACAGCCAGACAGCTTACGGCAAGGTAATAAGCGGAATCGGCGAATATACATCAAAATACAATAAGCCCTTTATTGTGGTTGCGGGACAGCTTGAGGACGGGTATCAGACCATATTGGATAGAGGGGTAAGCGCCGCTTTTTGCACCGCTCATTATTCAAGACCGTTTGAGGAGATTAAGCATAGGGCGGAGAAGGATTTGTTTGATACAGTAAAAAATATCTGTAATTTGATTAAAGCGGCAAAGTAATTTCTCATTATTGTATTGTAATTAAAAACATATTGTGATATAAATATTATAGATAGATACGGGGAGGCATATTTATGTATTGTCATAATTGCGGTAAAAGGATGAATGATGACGATGTTTTTTGCAGCGGATGCGGTGAAAAGGCAAAAAACGAACCTGTCGAAGAAAATGCTTTTGAAGAAACTGATGTGAGCAACCCGATAACGAATGAGCAGGAAGCCGACAGCGCAGAGGGGAAATTAGATAACGGTGATGTTATAACCGATGAGCAGCCGGAAGCCGATGCCCGGGAACAGTCCTATGAGCAAATCAAGCCGCTTGAGGAAGAAAGCGTAACCGAAGATACGACAAGCACCGAAGATGTGGTTTCTGACAATGATATAATTCCTGAAGA
>CAZGJQ010000129.1:0-4258 GCA_964525815.1 uncultured Oscillospiraceae bacterium | reverse complement strand
CATACGGGGCAGAACTGGGACTACACGCTGAACCAGATTTTTTTTAAGGATTTGGGGCTGAGGCAGCCCGATCATTATCTTGAGGCGGTCGGAGCGGATCTCGGAGAGACAATTGGCAACATTATAGCAAAGAGCTATAAGCTTTTGAGTGAGATTAAGCCGGATGCTTTGCTTATTTTGGGAGACACCAACTCGGCGCTTTCCGCAATAAGCGCAAAAAGGCTAAAAATTCCTATATTCCATATGGAAGCGGGTAACCGATGCTTTGACGAGAATCTGCCGGAGGAAACCAACCGCCGGATTGTAGACCATATAGCGGATGTCAATCTTTGCTACAGCGAGCACGCCCGCCGTTATCTCAATGCGGAGGGCAGACCAAAGGAGCGTACTTATGTTACCGGCTCACCCATGACGGAGGTGCTGAGCGCTAATCTGGAAAAAATAAAAAACAGCTCTGTTTTGGATACTCTGGAGCTGCAAAAGCAGGGATACATTCTGCTTTCTGCTCACCGTGAGGAGAACATAGACGACGAGCAAAACTTCCTCTCGCTTATGAATGCGGTCAACAGATTAGCCGAGATATATGATATGCCGGTAATATATTCGACCCATCCGAGGAGCAAAAAATTCATTGAGGCACGGGGCTTTGTGTTCCATAAAAATGTCAGGAACCTGAAGCCGTTCGGCTTCTGCGACTACAATAATTTACAGCTTAACGCTTTTTGTGTCGTTTCAGACAGCGGTACGCTGCCCGAGGAAGCGGCATATTTCAGGAGCTTTCCCGCAGTCTGCATCAGGACAAGCACCGAGCGTCCGGAAGCAATCGACAAGGGCAATTTCATTCTGGGCGGCATAAGCGAGGAGCAGGTAGTGCAATCGGTTGCAATGGCAACAGAAATGCAAAGGAACGGTGACTTGGGAGTTCCCGTGCCGGATTATTCGGACGAGAATGTATCGGTTAAGGTGGTAAAAATAATCCAGAGTTACACAGGTGTTGTAAATAAAATGGTCTGGCGTAAGAGCATATAAAATAGGAGAGAAAAGATTTTGGGTTATAAAGATTTGGTATTTCCGAAGGATTCGATCTTTCTGGTTACCGGAGGAGCGGGATTCATAGGCTCTAACTTATGCGAGGCTCTGCTCGGTATGGGTCATACGGTTCGCTGTCTCGACGACCTGTCCACGGGGAAGCAGAGCAATGTAGACTTGTTTGCCGACAATCCGTTATATACCTTTATAAAGGGAGATATACGGGTTTTTGATACCTGCATGAATGCAGCAAGGGATGTTGATTTTATACTACATCAAGCGGCATGGGGAAGCGTACCGAGGAGCATCGAATACCCGGTTTTATACGAGGATATTAACATAAAAGGCACACTAAACATGATGGAAGCAGCGAGACAGAACAATGTGAAAAAGCTTGTCTACGCATCCAGTTCCTCGGTATACGGTGATGAGCCTAACCTGCCGAAAAGGGAGAGCAGAGAGGGAAACCTGTTATCTCCCTATGCGCTCACAAAGCGGGTAGACGAGGAGTACGGAAGGCTGTACACGCTTCTTTACGGGCTGGATACATATGGACTTAGATATTTTAATGTTTTCGGGCGCAGGCAGGATCCGAACGGTGCGTATGCTGCGGTTATCCCCAAGTTTATTAAGCAGCTCCTCAATGATCAAGTGCCTACCATAAACGGCGACGGCAAGCAGTCGAGAGACTTTACCTACATAGAAAATGTGATTGAGGCGAACCTAAGAGCTTGTCTTGCTTCAACCGAAGCAGCGGGAAAAGCGTATAACATCGCATACGGAGGCAGGGAGTACCTGATAGACATCTATTATGTGCTTACCGAGGCATTGGGTAAAAATATCCAACCCAAATTCGGTCCGGAGCGCAAGGGGGATATAAAGCACAGCAATGCGGATATTACGAGAGCGCAAGACTTGCTCGGATATTCACCCGAATACAGCTTTGCGGACGGAATCAAGCTTGCAATAGAATGGTATAAGGAGAATCTTTAAGGGATGGGATGTAACATATGAAGGATTTGTACGAAAAAATTATATACAGTCAGGAAAAATTGTCGCTTATAGGATTGGGTTATGTAGGAATGCCCATAGCCGTTGCCTTTTCAAAAAAAGTGAGCGTGATCGGATTTGATGTAAACAAAGCAAAAATCGAGCAGTATAAGGCCGGAATTGACCCGACCAAGGAGGTTGGTAATCAGACCATTGCCGATTGCAAAGTGGAGTTTACCTCAGACGAAAAAAAGCTCAGAGAGGCAAAGTTCCATATTGTCGCTGTCCCTACTCCGGTCAACGGTGACCGCACGCCCGATTTGCGTCCTGTTGAAGGCGCAAGCAAGTTATTGGGAAGAAATCTTACAAAAGGTTCGATAGTGGTTTATGAATCCACCGTTTATCCCGGAGTTACCGAGGACGTTTGCGTTCCTATTTTAGAAAGGGAGTCGGGATTAAAATGCGGAACCGATTTTAAGGTCGGCTACTCTCCTGAGCGAATAAACCCCGGCGACAAGCTTCATCGTCTGGAAACCATCATAAAAATAGTTGCCGGTATGGATGAGGAGACCCTCGATACAATCGCAAAGGTCTATGAGTTGGTTGTTGAGGCGGGTGTTTACCGTGCCGAAAGCGTTAAGGTTGCGGAAGCAGCAAAAGTTATCGAGAACAGCCAGCGGGATATAAACATCGCTTTTATGAACGAGCTTTCTATAATCTTCAACAGGATGGGTATAGACACAAAAGCAGTGCTTGAAGCTGCGGGAACCAAATGGAACTTCTTGAAATTTTTCCCCGGTCTTGTGGGAGGGCACTGCATAGGTGTTGACCCGTATTATCTTACATACAAAGCCGAGCAGCTCGGCTATCACAGCCAGATTATCCTTGCCGGCAGGCGTATAAATGACGATATGGGCAAGTATGTTGCGGAAAATGTTATAAAGAATATGATAAAAGCGGATATTTCCATAAAAAACGCAAGAGTGGCGATATTGGGCTTCACCTTCAAGGAGAATTGTCCCGATACCAGAAACACCCGTGTTATTGATATAGTTAACGAGCTTAGGGAATATGGCATAAATCCCATAATAGCAGACCCGGTTGCCGACAGGGAGGAAGCAAAACAGGAATATGGTATTCAATTTACCGACTTGTCCGAGATAGAGGATATAGATGCTTTGGTGCTTGCGGTAGCCCACGACGAGTTCAAGGATCTTAGTTATGGTACCTTGTCTGAGCTGTATAAACCGGGAGCAAAAAAAGTCCTTATTGATATAAAGGGCATTCTTGATAAGAAGGAGTACAATAGCTCAGACTGCATTTATTGGCGGTTATAAATATAAGAATTATTAATGTGGGAAAAAAGGATGATTGATTGAAGTGTATTCCGAGAGGAGTGAATAAATGAGAGTGTTGTGGTTTATAGGGATTATTCTTCCCACTGTTGCTGAGGGATTATCATTGAAGAATAATCATTATGGAGGTGGATGGTTAACCGGTATATCAAATATGCTTATAGAAAACACAGATGTTGAGTTTGGTGTCTGTATGCCTTCAACAGTTGATGAGAAAGTTAAAAACGGAAGGATTAATAACGTTAATTATTTTTTCTATCCCGAAAAAGCATCTAGTGATTATGATAAAAAAACAGAACAATACATGCGTCAAATAATTGAAAACTTCCAGCCTGATATAATCCATGCTTTTGGAACTGAACATCCAAGAATATATTCATTGATTAATGTAGCCGAACGGAATAAACTTGTTATATCAATAACGGGATTGGTTTCTAAATGCGCAATACATTATTATGGTGATATACCGATTAAGTATACAAGGAAAAAATATTTAAAACGGTTTATATCAAAGTTTACACCGCTCACAACAATCTCACAAGCAAGAGATGAGTTTATGTATCGCGGAAAGTATGAAAAACAAACATTAAAAAACGCAGTTCACGTCATAGGAAGAACAACATGGGATTACGCATGTATTAAGGAAATTAACCCAAAGATTAAATACCATTTTTGCAATGAAATATTGAGGGACTCATTTTATAAAACTTTTTGGGCATATGAAAAATGCATCCCCTATACAATTTTAGTAAGTCAAGCCGGATATCCAATTAAAGGACTTCACAAATTACTATTACAATTGCCCTATATAAAAAAAACATATCCGAGCGTTAAGGTAATGATTGCCGGTAACGATATGATTAATCGTTCATCAAAAATAAGAC
>CAZGJQ010000128.1:0-4320 GCA_964525815.1 uncultured Oscillospiraceae bacterium | reverse complement strand
CTTCAAAAAACCCATCAACTGACGGATAGCCGTGGTCTTACCCGCTCCGTTCGGACCTAAAAAGCCAAACGCCTCCCCTTCGCTTACCGAGAAGCTCAAGTCAAAAACGCCTTTTCCGTTGCCGTAATCCCTTGTGATGTTTTTTATTTCTATAACACTCATATAAACCACCCAATCACATTGTTATTCCGAAAGTGCGTCCTTTATAATATCAATCTGCTTTTTCACGCACAGCGGAGCGGTTCCTCCTCTTGAGGTTCGCTTAGCTACACAGTTGTCCAAATCAATGGCGTTATATATATCCTCACTAAAAAGCTCGGAGAATTTACGGTAATCCGAGAGAGGTAGCTCCTCAAGTGTTTTTTTACCGTCTATGCAGTATGCGACAAGCTCTCCCATTATTTTATAAGCGGTTCGGAAGGGTAGCCCCTTTCCTGTCAGATAGTCTGCCGCGTCGGTTGCGTTAATAAATCCTGCGGCGGCGGCTCTGCGCATATTATCCCTGTTTACCCGTACGGTTGCAAGCATCGGGGTAAAAACGCTCAGCGAATCCTTCACGGTATCCACGCTGTCGAAAACAGCCTCCTTATCCTCCTGCATATCCTTGTTATATGCAAGCGGCAATCCCTTTAGCATGGTCAGCAGGGTTATGAGGTTGCCATAGGCTCTCCCCGTCTTACCCCTAACAAGCTCGGCAATATCCGCATTCTTCTTCTGCGGCATTATGGAGGAGCCGGTGGAATAGCCGTCGTCCAGCTCGATATATTTAAACTCCCAGGAGCACCATAATATGATTTCTTCCGCAAAGCGGGAAAGGTGCGTCATAATCAATGAAACGACAAACGCAAGCTCCGATACAAAATCCCTGTCCGACACGCCGTCAAGGCTGTTCTCGCATATCCCGTCCATGCCGAGGGCTTCGGCTGTCATAAGACGGTCTATGGCAAAACCGGTTCCCGCCAGAGCACAGCAGCCGAGGGGAGAAATATTTATGCGCTTTCTGCAATCGTGCAGACGCTGGGTATCCCGCAGAAGCATAAAAGCATATGCGAGAAGGTGCTGTCCGAAGGTAATGGGCTGCGCTCTTTGAAGATGAGTATAGCCGCACATAACCGTATCGGTGTTTTTCTCCGCAAGCCGGACAATAACACCGATAAAGTCCTTAAGAAGCCGCTCAATTTCATCACATTCGCTCCGTAAATACAAACGCAAGTCCAGTGCAACCTGATCGTTTCGGCTCCTTGCGGTGTGCAGCCTTTTCCCCGCCTCCCCTATACGGGCGGTCAGAGTGTTTTCTATAAACGAATGTATATCCTCGTAGTCACCGTCGATTAAAAGCCTGCCGCTCTCGATGTCCGAGAGTATCTCCTCAAGACCCTTCTTTATTTCCTTTCCGTCATGATCGGAAATAATACCCTGCTCCGCAAGCATGGCGGCGTGAGCCATAGAGCCCTCGATATCCTGACGGTACATGCGCATATCGAAGGGCAGCGAGGTATTAAAGTCGTTTGCCTTACGGTCCAAGCCTTTTTTGAACCGTCCTGTCCATAATTTATCCATCCTTCACCAAATCCTTTTTACGGAATGTCCTCGTATACAACCTCGGGGGGCATATCCAGACACTCGGGGTTCTTTAGAATTGATTTAAAGAGCTTAAGAGCGGATGCGAAATAATGCCCGTCGCATATACGCTCGTCACTTGTGATTTTATAATCAATGTACTTGTGCTGCACAACGCTTCCGTCCCGCTCAAGCTCGTTTTTTGTATATTTTGCTCCGAATGCGAGGAAAACCGGAATATTCCCGAAATCATACAAATGATGATACACGGGCGGGATACCGAGTGAGCCCATAGAGGTTATGGCAAAGCTGCCGTGAAAGGGACTAATTTTTGTTAAGAATCTCGGTATCAGATTAAAATAGTCGAATATGTTCAGGAGCCACACAGAGAACTTCAGCAGCAGCCCCGGTATATAGTTAAAAAACCTTGCGGTATCATCAAACTCGCTGTCTGAGGCTCTGCTTTCTTCCACAGCGTCCGCTAAAATATTATAAACAGTATCCGCAGTGGCGTCGGCGGGGAAGAACAGCTTGAGCACGGTCTCCGGAGACTCAATCTTCATTTCTTTTTTTATGGTAAGCATAATCTCTATGCAATTACGGGAATAAATCTTTTGTCCTCTGATATACCGGTTTATTGCCGGTCTTTGTGAGATGGTTCTTATATAAGAGGCAAGCACCACATGCAGCATACCAAACCCTCTCAGCCCCTGCTCTCTCTTCCTGAATATATATTCGTCCGCCCTTGCGATGTCCAGCGTATCGGAGATATAGTTGGCGGCTCCCTGTCTTGTCTTCATTATATAGGGCGCAACACTATTGAGGGGAGGCAGCGTTTTAATACGGCGACCTTCTCTTTTTTGTTTCCTTTTAGCTCCCAAGCTTTTCATCCCCCTGACAGGAAACAGAATAGCATATTATTGAACAATTTGCAACCGCAACTTTACTTTTTACCCTCTATTTGCGGCCACTGTTTAATTTGATTAATAATGCTTGAAACAATATAGATTATATGATACAATACCCATACAAATATTATACTTAGTACAGAAGATAGCTTGTTGAATACTGTTGCCAAGGGTTCTGCATTGCATATCTTCAAAACCCTTTCATTAAAATGTTGCAAGAATGGAGATTATTTTATGAAGAAGCTGATTTGTCTTTCCCTTGTGCTTGTTCTGGCTGCGACAGTTCTATTGTCGTCCTGCAATGATGCTCCCGCAGAAGAGAGCAGCACCGATACTTCAGAGTCAAGCAATTTTAAGGACGGCAAGTATGTTGCCGAGATTCCGGATAATCTTGATTTCGGTGGAAGAACCTTTACCTTTTTAACCTGCGGGGTTAACGCTGAGCATGATTCCGAGATTGTTTATACCGAGGACACCGGCAGCGAGAACCTGTCCGAAAAGGTAAACGAGGCGATAAAGGAGAGAAACCGCCTTGTTGAGGAATTGCTTAATATCGAAATAAAGGAGAACTATATACTCGACCCACGCCGCAAGAACAGCGAGTTTGCGAACATGGTGAGAACGGGTGTTGAGGCCGGATTTTCTGATTATCAGGTTGTGGTTCCCTGTATTTACGACGGTGCCACCCTTGCGGCGGGCGGGTATCTTTATGACCTTAACAATGATATTCCCCACCTTAATATGAGCCAGCCCTGGTGGGATCAGACCTTTAACGAGGAGCTGACCATCAACAACAAGCTTTATTTCACGGTCGGAGACATAGGTGTTATAAACAAGTCGTCAACATCCGCACTTATGTTTAACAAACAGCTTATTGAGCAATATGACCTCGAGAATCCGTATGATCTTGTAAGAGAGAACAAATGGACTATGGATAAGGCCTTTTCGATGGCAAAAACAATAAGCATAGACGAGAATCAGGACGGAAAGATTACTTATGTGGACAGCATGGGATGGTCGGGACAGCTCGATGATATGTGGAGTCTTTTTTATGCATCGGGCGAAAAGATTGCTTCAACCGGTTCTGACGGCTATCCGGAGCTCACCATGTACAACCAACGCTCGGTAAACGTGATTGACAAAATGCTTGAGCTTGTCCAGGATAAGAACCACTACATTAGCGCAAACGATTATTTTAACGAGGCGCAGTGGCCGACCACCCTTACAATAAAGCCCTTTTTAGAGGGGCGCTGCTTATTCTTCTCGGCGGGTGTCAAGGCAACGGACGACCTCCGGGATATGGAGGATGATTTCGGTGTTATTCCCAAGCCCATGTATGACGAGACTCAGGGCAGATACTATTCTCTTATAAACCCCTGGACCAGTACCTGCTTTGCTGTTCCCAAGTCGGTGGACGCAGATGATATGGAATATGTGGGCATAGTGCTCGAAGCCTTAAGTGCGGAAAGCAAGAACCTTGTTCACCCCGCATATTACGATATCGCACTCAAGTATCAAAGAACAAGAGATGATGATTCCACAGAAATGCTGGACACCATCTTCACCTCCCGCGGCTGCGACCTCGGCATTATATATGCCTGGGGAGGATTGGATATAGCCTTGCAGGAGCTTGCCTCGCAGAACCCCGGAACCTTTACCTCAACCTATCAGTCAAAGGCCGATAAGGCGGAGAATGAGCTTGAGCAAACGGTAAACTTCTACAAGAATATTGAATAAGACCTAAGCCAATTCGGTTTATATAATACTCTTAATGGCGGATGAGGTAACCCTCATCCGCCTCAGACTGCAGACAAATGAGGTATTGAAGACGGGGAAACCGCTCAATATCTCA
>CAZGJQ010000127.1:0-4580 GCA_964525815.1 uncultured Oscillospiraceae bacterium | reverse complement strand
GCAAACGCAAAAAAACAAGCTTATTAAGAACCCGGAGGGATTGCTTCAAATTACACCGGAATCGTTAGAGAGCTTAATAACAAACAAGCGTGGTGCTTGCCTGTCGATGTTTTCCGATCTGAGGTTCGTAATTATCGACGAGGTTCATTATTTCATGCGGGATGTCCGGGGCTTGCAGCTTTTATGCGTTCTTGAACGGCTGGGGCAATTAACCGGTGTTAATCCGCGGAGGATTGGTTTATCCGCTACGCTCGGGGATGTTTCTCTGGCACAAAATTGGCTGAACACCGGCACAGGGCGGGAGTGCGCCGCTCCCATCGTAGAAGAAGGTAAAAAGAAGGTCAGGCTGCACATTGAACGCTTCGTCAACTATGCAGAAGAACGTGACCTTGTAGAAAAGGACGGCAGCGGAAATGTCGTGAGCGTTAACTCCGGCGATATCGGCGACCGTGAGCATTATGAGTATCTGTTTAAGCAGACCCTTGATAAAAAGACCATTATCTTCACCAACAGCCGGGAAGAAACGGAATTTGTATTGGCTCATTTGCGAGAAATCGCTTTGAAAAACAAGGCTCCCGACGTTTATCGGGTACACCACGGCAATGTTTCGGCTCTGCTCCGTGAAAACACGGAGGACGAAATGAAGTCTGCCGATGAAAAAATCGTTGCCGGAGCTACCGTAACATTGGAGTTGGGTATTGACATTGGTTCTCTTGATCAGGCTGTGCAAGTCGGTGCGCCGCTTAATGTGTCCAGCTTCGCTCAACGGTTAGGGCGGTGCGGACGGCGTGGGCAGATTCCTCAATTGCTATTTACTTTTGTGGAGAGCATAAGGATTAACTCCGCTGATATTCTCGGCCCGATCAATTGGGAATTTATCCGTACAATCGGCATAATTGAGCTGTATCTGAAAGACCATTGGATGGAGCCTATCCCTCCCCAGCATCATGCGTACAATCTTCTTTATCATCAGACCATGAGCTGCCTTAAGAGCAACGGCGAAATGTCTCCGGCAGGACTGGCGTCTTCCGTACTCTCTTTAGGAGCGTTTAAAAATATTTCGCAGGATGATTACAAGCATTTGCTTTCCCATCTGCTCGACATTGAGCAATTACAGCGAACCGAGCATGGCGGCTTAATTATCGGACGAGAAGGGGAAAAAATCGTCAACAGCCATAAGTTTTTAACCGTATTTATTGCGCCGGAATACCTGCTTGTAAAAGACGAAAACCGCACCATAGGTACGGTGGACAAGGTATATCCGGTTGGAGTACGCTTTGCTCTTGCGGGACTTACATGGGAAACGGTGGATGTAAATGAAAAATCCAAAGTGATTTTTGTAAATCGTGTTCCGGGGATTTCGGTCGTTGACTGGAACGTGGACTTTAACGCCGAGCTTCACACCGTCCTTGTCCGAAAGGTACGCAGTATCCTGAAAGAGAACGGTTCGTATCCATATCTGAGCATCCGCTGTCAGGAACGATTAGCCGAAATCCAATATATCGCTCGAAACAGCGGAATATTGGACAACCTTGTGACGCCGCTCTCAGAAACGAACACGAATGTTCGTGGAAAATACGCCATCTTCCCGTGGGTCGGAACAAGGCAGCTTATGACGCTGAACTACACCCTTAACCACCGGAACGGCGGTTTTGGCACAAGAAGGATTAAGAGCAAGCTCCCCTGGATTACCTGCGTATACCTTGAAGTGATTTTTAATGGAACTAAGGAAGAATTAGAGGATATCATACGTGATATTCTCCGCAGTGAGCTTGATCTCTATGATCTACCGCTGCCCGACAAGGTGCAAATCGACGGTAAATATAACGAATTTATTCCTCTTGACCTATTAAAAAAGCAATTTATTGAGGATTACCTCGATTTCGAGGGATTGAAAGAAGATATTATTCGTCACGAGGGAAGCGAATGATAACGATGACGCTTTTATAAACAGGAAAGTATAAGTAATAAAAAGAGATATAATATAATACTAACTTCCGATTTTTCTCGCTATCCAAAGCCTCACTTGCCATTTTAGACACCTCTATTCATATCCGCAAATACCGGTTGCATATAATGAAACGGTGCAATAAACAAAAACCGTATTCGGAGGGTTTGTGATGAGTGTTAATTTCGGTAATACATGGAGGTTTGCTCGATTTATGGAGAGAGCCCGTCCTGCGGCAAAGGCTGAGCTGAAGGGAGCGCCGGACTATCCAGAAATCAGCGGAACCGTTAAGTTCTACCAGACTAAGCCGGGGGTGATTGTGGTTGCCGAGGTCTACGGGCTTCCGCACACGCAGGGGAGCTGTAACGGTGAGATATTTGCCTTTCATATCCATGAGGGAAACAGCTGCACGGGAAACAACGAGGATCCGTTTGCTGATGCGGGGGAGCATTATAATCCGCACGGCTGCGAGCATCCCGAGCATGCAGGTGACCTTCCGCCGTTGTTCGGCAATCAGGGCTATGCATGGAGTGCGGTGCTGACCGCCCGTTTCACAACCGATGAAATTATCGGTCGAACGGTCATTGTCCACAGGAATGTTGACGATTTCACCTCTCAACCTGCCGGAAACGCCGGACCTAAGATAGCCTGCGGAGTTATTAGATAGAATTGTATTTTTTATTGAAATAAATCAATTCGTATGATAAAATGAAAAAAACACATATGAAGGAAGTTTTGTTATGAAAACACTTATAGCATACGCAAGTAAAACCGGTACCACCGAGAGCTGCGCAAGGAGGCTGTCCGAGCTTATTGAGGGTGCGGATGTTGTGGATCTGCAAAAAAACAAGCCGAATCCTTACGATTACGAGCTTGTTGTGGTGGGAGGAAGTATCCGAGCCGGAATGCTGCACGGCACCGCCAAAAAATACATAAAAAATAACGCCGAAGCGTTAAAGGGCAAAAAACTCGCCTTCTTTGTATGCAGTGCGGACACCGAGAGAGCGGAGGAATACTTTAAAGCGAACATTCCCGCAGAGCTGCTTGATGCGGCAGTATGTGCGGACAGCTTCGGCGGTGAGATGGATTTGGACAAGCAAAAGGGCTTATTCAAGCTTTTTGTCAAAAAGATTGTGGCGGCTTCCGAAAAAAAGGGAGCGAAACCCCCGCAGCTGCTTCCGGACAGAATTGAGAGCTTTGCGGAAAAGCTCAAGGAGCTCGGATAAGGAAGTAAGGCTGATAGCTGATTATTCTCTTATCTGTACTCATGTTTTAAATAGCTGTCTCCTCAGCCTAACCAAAGATATATAAAAATAAATATCGCGGCAAAGATACCGATAAACGCAAACACAACAGGGAGGACAGCCAGCAGCCCGCCCCTTATCATGGCTCCCCGCTCCGAAGGAGTTATGTCCATCACCGAAGGAGTTTTACCGTGCGTATTCTTGCGATTGGGTGTATACCAGCCGAATCCCTCTACGTTCATGTCCGCTACCGTTCTACCGTCATCCCGAAGGAGTTTCGGGGTGTCTTTTTTTGTGCTTTTTTTACTCATGTCTACCCTGCCTTTTTAGCATAAACAGAATCGTTCTTAGATTATCTTGCGAATCCGTTATATGTCGAGAACCCAAGCATATAGAGAGCCAGAGCAAACGAGCCTTGTTCTCTTTGAGCAATGTGTCCCAGCTCGTCAATAACGGTATCTTTCGGGGTGGCTACCTCGGTGGCATTTTCTACAACCCCTTTTATAACGGATGGTAAAACCATACACATTTTATAAAACGCATTGTCCTGCCCGGTTACAAGCTTGTAAAACTCGTCCATACTAACTCGACGGATACGGCGATGCTTTTGCTTTATACCGTCAACACTGACTGACCAAGTAGTATTCTGAGACTTTTTTGCTATAGCTTCAACGAGGAAACAGGCGCAATCGTCATCAGACAATATCTGCCCCTGCATTTTTATATAGGTTTTGCCACTGGATGCCGAATTCATTGTATTGTGCTTATTCTTCATTTCGACATAAATCGTGCTAACCTTGTCGCCGTCCGGTAGGATAATACCGCTGTCGTTCTTAAAAATTACATCCCATCCGTATGACGGAACCTCACAACCCGCTATATACTGAAAAATCCGTTGATGGAAATAGCCTATATCGTTGTTGGTTGATTTATCACGCTGACGATATATTTCATTTATTATTATCTCTTCCCACGAATAGCGGTATACCGTTTTATCAAAAATCAATTTAATAGGGTCAATTTTATTGCTGTTAAATCGTTTTAGGTCATATGGTACAAGCTTATCGCCATATTGCTGAATAGTAAGCTGAACATGCTTAATAAAATCTTGTTCTGAAATAAATGTCAACAGCCACATAACGCTTCCTCCAAGCTCTTATGTATTTGAGCAGCAATGGAATATGCAAGCAGTACGGGTACGGCATTTCCTATTTGCTTATACTGGCTGCTCACGCTACCACAGAATTTCCAATCATCAGGAAAGCTTTGAATACGAGCATTTTCTCGTATATTAAACGGACGTGCTTCTACCGGGTGACACCTATCTGTTTGCTTTTGGGACGGTGAAGTCAATACGGCTAATGACGGCTCATCTAAGCTTAAGCGGC
>CAZGJQ010000126.1:0-4676 GCA_964525815.1 uncultured Oscillospiraceae bacterium | reverse complement strand
TTTTTGCAAAAAAAAATACCTCGAGTCATTAAACTCGAAGTACTTTTTATTTTATTTGAATTAAATATACGGGGTGTCAATTTTTTGCATATTTTTTAAATGATTAATTAAATCAAAATCTTTATATACTCAGTTTTTTTATTTGCCTGACGAATACTACTCTCCATTACATAGAGTCGACACTGAATTATTGCAGCAATCCATCACCCTCTATAATGATTTGTTAGTTGATTATGAAGTGAATTTCTGTATAGTTGATAGTAACTTTTGCTCATCAACATTTTTACTGCCAACATCCCATTGCTTATGTTTTGGAAATATAATCTTTATTATTTTATCTCCAAAATATGCTTTTGTATTACATCCTAAAGAATTAAAGCATGATTTATTAAAAAATCAGTATATATGTAATAATATCTTTATTAGTCCTTACTTTGTAATCGATAATGTTTTAGTTTTTAAACAATTGCACGAAAAATACATAGAAGCAGAGAAAAGTTACGATAATGGAATCTTAATTGGGCAAAAACATCAACTCCAAGAAATACAAAAAAGGTTGTAATTTCTGTACCCCCATGGAGGCACACAATGAGCAAGCACAAGCACAAAAAAGCCTTTACCGTTATACTTTTCGCCTTTATACTGATTTCCCTGTTTCCCCTGCGGGGCAGTGCCGATATAGGACCGAAGCCCAGTCTTACGGTGCGGGTGGAGAACCCTCCGGAGGAGCTTTATTACCTGGATTTGCTTACGCAGGACACCAACTCTAATTATGACAACTTCGAGGAGGGTGAACGGGAGGCTCTTAATCAGGATATGCTGGAGCTGCTCTACAGCCACAAGGACGAGGGCTGGAAGCCCGCTTTTACCGAGGGTACGGGAATGCCTATCTTCGGCAGCCTGCTGGGGCAGGCAAGCGGCGATATAATGATACATAGCTTCAGCTATGTAGGCGTGCCGGACACCTACCGGATAATAATTGTAACCGAGAGCGGTAATGTCAGGGTGTCCGAGGCTCTTACAAGAAAGGTGCTTCAAAGCAGGGTTACCTTTGATTACAGCACGGGAGAAGCCGTTGCTCCGACCGCCTTATACAGCTACAGCGTTCAGTTCTTGCTTACCTGCGCCTTAACCCTTCTAATAGAAGGACTTTTACTGCTGCTGTTCGGCTTTAAGCTCAAGGAGAACCTTAAGCCGTTCCTGCTCATTAACTATGCAACACAGGTATTCCTTACGCTTACCGTCGGAACAGTATTGATAAAAACCGGTACTATAGGAGCGTTCCTTGTACAGTTCCCCGTAGAGCTGATTATTATAATCACGGAAATCCTTCTGTTCAGAAGATTCCTGACAGGTAGGAGCAAGCTGCGCAGAACAGCATACGCCTTAACCGCCAATCTGGTCTCCTGGATTGCCGGAATAATATTAATGCTCAGTAACTTTGACTTCCTGATGAGCTTGGTATAAAAAATTAAGATGTTTTGAAACAAATTGCCTCAAAAACGCCATTATTGTAATGTAAATCAAAAAAAGGAGGCAATTATGAAAAAGGTAACAGTGCTTTTTTTAATATCCTGTATGCTTTTAAGTATTCTTTGCGGCTGTGCCGCGGGAAGAAATGGAGTATCGGGTGTCTATGATGAAAATGAGAGTTCCGAACCGGCGGACATATCGGAAACAAGTGAAGTTCAGGAACATCCTGATTTACTGAAGGCGGTTGAGGACGCCGAGCTTGTTTACGAATGGTTTTATGGGCTGACCTGTCCACCATATGCGCAAAACGGCAGCAGCATAGCCTTAGACGGAATTGAATACGAAAAGATACACATAGAAGGCGTCAATAACCGTGACGATTTATATGATTACCTGCTGACCTTCTTTGACGAGGTTATAGCAATCGAATTAATGACCCGAAAAGTAGACGATATGCCGCTTTTCAGAGATATAGATGATTTGGGCGGCACAGACAGCAAACTCTACTGTATTGGGGGATATGTGGGGCAAAAATTTTTTACAATGAGGGAAAGAACAGTCGAGATTAAAGAAAAAACGGATGAAAGAATATTGTTCACCCTTACAATTACAGCAACTCATGATTATGATTCCACGACACTTACTGTGCAGCAAGACTATTGCTACGAAAAAAATGCTGACGACAATTGGGTCTTTACCTATTTTATATTGCCTTATCATTTGGTATCATACAGCTATAATGATATATCGGACACAAGTAATGCTTAAAGAAAACATAAATAATCCTCCGTTAAAAAACAAACAGCCCGGTTTAGCTATTCGCTAACCGGGCTACTTTATTATTCTCCATAGACCTTGGGTCCGCATCGCTTGTGCTCGGTTCTGCGGTGGAACTCCTCAATAATCTTCTTATCCTTTTCGTCCGCCTCTCCGTACAGCAGGAAATTATCGATTGCCGCATAGGTAACGCCCATTTCCTTTTCGTCGGTCTGTCCTTCAAACAGCCCTGCGGAGGGTGCCTTCTTTATAATATTATCGGGCGCACCTAAGTGTTCGAGAAACTCATAAATCTCGGTAGCCGTAAGGTCGGCTATAGGGTTGAAGTCAAACGCTCCGTCCCCCCACTTGGTAAAATATCCCATATGCCCTTCGCTTCTGTTGCCGGTTCCCGCTACCAAGCGGTTCTCGGAGGCTGCAACCGTATAAAGGGTAAGCATTCTGAGGCGGGGAGCGATGTTTGCCGCCGCAGCGTCTGAAACAGCGGTGTTGTCCCCAAAAATTCTAAGCGCAAGCGCCTTAAGCTCGGAAAGGTCGATTACCCTGCATTCTATTCCGTACTTATCCGCCATGGCGCATGCATCCTGCATATCCTCCCCGAAATTGCACTTGGACTGGCAGGGCATCATTATTCCCGCCGTGTTTTCGCAGGCGGCTTTGCACAGGATTCCGACAAGGGCGCTGTCCTTTCCGCCGCTGTTACCGTAAACGATTCCCTTGGCCCCGCTTTCCCTTAGAATGTCCTTTATAAATGCAACCCGATTTTCCGTTTCCTTTTTATAATCTCTTATCATTTTTTACCGCTCCTTTCCGCATTCTCCAGCGCAGCCTTAACAAACCCCACAAACAGCGGGTGCGCACGGTTGGGTCTGCTCTTGTACTCGGGATGAAACTGCACTCCCACAAAAAACCGGTTCCCCGGTATTTCCACCGTTTCTACAATATTCTCATCCGGCGAAGTACCGCTTACAAAAAGCCCGTTCTCCGCGAATATATCGGTGTATTTATTGACAAACTCATATCTATGCCTGTGCCGCTCGGTAATCTCCGTCCTTTTGTAAACGACTTCCAGCAGGCTGCCTTTTTTTATTTTGCAGGGGTAGCTGCCCAGCCGCATGGTTCCGCCCTTCGGTATTTCTCCGTTTTGGTCGGGCATAAAATCTATAACCTTATTCTTGCTGTTGTGGTCAAACTCCTCCGAAGTAGCATCAGTAATACCGCATACATTGCGGGCAAACTCAATAACCGCAATCTGCATCCCGAGACAGATTCCGAGATAGGGGATGTTGTTTTTCCGGGCATACTCGCAGGCCAAAACCTTGCCCTCAATGCCTCTGATTCCGAACCCGCCCGGAATAAGCACTCCGTTGCAGTCTCCCAATATTTGTCCGGCGTTTTCCTTCGTAATGCTCTCGCTGTCTATCCACTTAATCTCGATTCTTGAGCCGTGCTCGTATCCGGCATGCCGCAACGCCTCCGCAACCGAAAGATATGCGTCGTGCAGCTTTACATATTTACCGACAAGAGCTATGCGCACCGCTTTTGTTCTGCTTTTTATTCTGTCCAGCATATTCTGCCATTCGCTCAAGTCAAGCGGAGGTGCTTTTATATCCAGCTCCCGGCATACAATGGCGGAGAAGTCGCTCTTCTCCAGCATTATGGGCGCTTCGTACAGAACAGGCAGGGTCATATTTTGTATAACACAGTCTTTTTTCACATTACAAAAAAGGCTTATTTTTTCTGCTATGTCCTTATCGGGTGTTTCGTCGCAGCGCAGAACTATAATATCCGGCGAGATTCCCATAGCTCTCAGCTCCTTGACCGAATGCTGAGTTGGCTTGGACTTGTGCTCTCCCGAGCTCTTTAAATAGGGCACCAAGGTTACATGAATAAAAAGATGATTTTCCTTCCCCACCTCGAGAGCGACCTGTCTTATCGCCTCCAGAAAGGGCTGGCTCTCAATGTCTCCGGCGGTTCCTCCAATCTCGGTTATGACAATATCCGCATCCGTCTTTTTGCCCACCGAATAGATAAAGCTCTTTATCTCGTTGGTGATGTGCGGTATTACCTGAACCGTCTCGCCGAGGTATTCCCCCCTGCGCTCCTTGTTGAGGACGTTCCAGTAGACCTTTCCGGTGGTGAGGTTGGAATATTTGTTCAGGTTTTCGTCAATAAAGCGCTCATAATGCCCAAGGTCCAGATCCGCCTCCAGCCCGTCGTCTGTAACGAACACCTCACCGTGCTGAAACGGATTCATGGTGCCCGGGTCCACATTTATATAGGGGTCCAGCTTCTGAGCGGCGACCCTGAACCCCCTCGCCTTGAGCAATCTGCCCAGAGACGCTGCGGTTATTCCTTTTCCCAGCCCGGAAACGACCCCCCCGGTAACGAAAATGTATTTTGCCATTTTAATATGCCTTCCTGTT
>CAZGJQ010000125.1:1627-4749 GCA_964525815.1 uncultured Oscillospiraceae bacterium | reverse complement strand
TTTCCTCTATATATGAAATGGTTTGCTCTTTGCAGCAGGTTGGATAAACGGTTACGGTCTTTCCGTTTGTGGTAAAAACATCGGTTATGTCCAGCAAAACACTCCGTGCCCTGCATTTGCCCGAGCGGGGGTTCACCACAAGAAGGAGCTTCTCGCTCATTATTTCAGCCTCCCGATTTTGTAGGTTATGCTTGCCAAAAACTCGGCGATTTCGTTCTTGAAAAAAGCGTCTGTTAAGTCCTTACCCCATGTAATCAGCCCATGCTTCTCTAAAAGCACGCCATTATAATCGTTACAGTAGGGTACAATGCTTTCGGCAGCCTCGTCGGTGCCGGGAACCTCATATTTTGCCAGCGGAATATCCCCGAGCTGAAGCTTCGCCTCCGCAAGCAGCTCGCTGTAAAGCGGCTTCCCTATACAGGCGAAGGCGGTGGCAAAGGGGGGGTGCGAATGTACTACCGCTCTCGCATTTTTGTTGTTGCGGTAGACCGCAAGGTGCATTTTATACTCTGAGGAGGGTTTTTTGCCACACAAAGCCTCTCCGTCAAGCGTCATTTTTACAATTTGCTCCTCGAGCATAAAGCCCTTTGACACATTTGCGGGAGTTATATATATAATCCCTTTTTCTTCAATATATACACTTATATTGCCGTCGTGTGCGACGGCATAGCCCTTATCATACATTCTTTTACCGATGTCTATTATATCGGCACTAATGCTTTCGGTCATAAAAAACCTCGCTTTGCTTTATATAAGATGGGGAGAAAAAATACCCTTTTCGGTAATAAAAGCGGTTATCAGCTCCGCCGGAGTAACATCAAACGCCGGATTATACACCCTTGCTTCGGGGTGAGTTATCCGGGAGGTAAAATGCAGATCGGTAACCTCGTTTTCCTCCCTTTGCTCTATGACAATATCGTCCCCGCTCCTGCAGGAGAAGTCGATTGTGGAGTAGGGTGCGCAAACATAAAACGGAACACTGTACGCCTTTGCGATATGAGCCAGTCCGAGCGTGCCTATTTTGTTGGCGGTGTCTCCGTTTGCGGCCACCCGATCGCAGCCCACAAGCACGGCGTCCACTCTGCCCTTTTGCATAAGGGAGGCTGCCATATTGTCGCATATAAGCGTGGTGTCAATACCGTTTTCGCAAAGCTCATACACCGTTAGCCTTGCTCCCTGCAGCAGCGGACGGGTCTCGTCCGCATAAACCTTAAAGGACCAGCCGTTCTCCCTGCCTATGTAAACGGGAGCGAGTGCGGTTCCGTACCTTACGGCGGCAAGCGCTCCGGCGTTGCAATGGGTAAGGACAGAGAACCCGTCCCTTAACAGAGAAAGACCGTTTTCCCCTATTTTACGGCAGACCTCTATGTCCTCTTTATATATATTGAGCGCCTCGGTCTTTAATGCCGCTTTTATGCCGGAAACACTCTTGTTTTTGTTCCTTTTTGCCGCTTCAAGCATTCTGTTAAGCGCCCAGGAAAGGTTAACTGCGGTGGGACGAGAGGAATTAAGCAGCTCCGCTGTTCTTTCGAGCGAATAAAAAAACCCCTTTTTCTTTGTGTCCTCAAACCGCACACAAGCAGCATATAGTCCGATTGCGACGGCAACCCCGATTGCGGGTGCGCCTCTGACAGACAGTCTTTTTATAGCGGAATAAATTTCTCTCGCCTCATGCATATAAAGAATGACCTTCTCGTTCGGGAGCCTTGTCTGATCTATGCAGCAAAGCAGGTCTTTTTCCGTATCCATCCAAACAGTATCGGTCATAGCTTAAGTCCCTTCTTCTCGATTCGTTTTCGGGCATATGACTTGACCTTTTCAATATCAATGGTATAAAACTGCCCGTTCTCGTATAAAACCTTGCCGTCCGCCATTGTAAGCACCACATCCGAGCCGTTTGCGGAATAAATAAGCGTGTTAAGTATATCATGTATGGGGGTCAGATGAGGCCGGTCGGTGTCGATTAAAGCCAAATCGGCTCTGTTACCGACCAAAATACGGCCGCAGTCCTCCCGCCCCTGTGAGAGTGCGCCCGCACGGGTGGCGGCATGTAGACACTGAGCCGGAGTGATGACCGTTGGGTCCTTGCTCGTTCCTTTTGCAAGCAGAGAAAAGAGCCGCATATCCCCGAATATATCAAGATTGTTGTTTGAGGCGACGCTGTCTGTACCTATTGCGACGCTAATTCCGCTATCCGTCAGCCTCTTAACATCGCATATGCCGCTTGCAAGCTTTAAATTGCTGCTCGGACAGCTTGCGACTGTAGCAGCGTGTTTTTTTAATATAGAAAAATCGCCAGCTTCCAGATGAACGCAGTGTGCAGCCGTGACAGGCACACGAAAAGCACCGTGCTCTTCGAAGTATTCGGTCGGGGTGAGCCCGTATTTTTCCTTACACTCGGTGTTTTCCCGCTCTGTTTCGGATAAGTGTATGTGCATATTGCAGCCATTGTCAACTGCCATGTCCGAAAAAATGCGGACTACTTCCGGGCTTGATGTATACGGGGCGTGGACAGAGAAGTCGATTTTTAGTCTGTCCGAAATATTGCCGTAATCGGTCAGCAGCGACTTATATTCCTTTATCAGGGCTTGGGAATTGTTAACCGTTGCGGCAAGGCTGATATTGCTTTTTACCCCGCTGTCCAGAACGCCTCTCGCCATCGCATCCCCCATATAATACATATCGCTGGTCGAAACACAGCCGAAGGAGAGCATCTCGGCAAAGGACAAGAGCATACTGTTATATATATCCTGCTCGTCAAGAGTGGCTTCAAAGGGGAATATTTTCTTGAAGAGCCAGTCGTTCAGCGTCATATTCTCGGCATATCCTCTTAGCAGAGACATGGGTGAATGCGCATGAGCGTTGTAAAAAGCGGGAATAAGGCACTTGTTTGTGCCGTCATATTCTCGCTCATAACCGCTTTTATATTCAGTTCCGATATAATCTATATTCCTTCCGCTTACGCCTATAAACATATTATGTTTTTGACAGAAATCCGAATCAACCAGCGTTACGGACTTAAACAAGATGCCTGACATAAAAATGCTCCGTTCTTAAATTGTTTACATTATAGCATAGGTCAGCGGATATTGCAATAAAAAATTAACTATGGTATACTGGCG
>CAZGJQ010000125.1:0-1527 GCA_964525815.1 uncultured Oscillospiraceae bacterium | reverse complement strand
TCCGGCACTGCCGGGGAGAATCCGGCACGGCCGGGGAGAATCCGGCACGGCCGGGGAGGGAATGGTAATACATATGAAGAAAACACTTTCAGTCATACTCGTTTTTTTACTGATAATGTCCGGGCTTGTTTTAGGAGGCGGCTTAAGTGCAGCAGCTTCCGAATATCTGTCACAGGAGGTGCTGGACGGAACCGACAACCTGTTTTTATCCTATACATTTTACCATCAGGATTGGTCGAGGGGTAGGCGGACAAAGGAGGGATATCTGCCTCTTGTCGGGTATACAAACCCCGAGGGAGAGGTAACCGATATATTCTTCGATTCCTTCCTGTTTTTACCCTGCGTAACCTCAACGCCGAGCGGAGGCAGAACCTATCGGGATAACAGCAACCCCGCAAACTTCTCGGACTGGCAGCTCTTTGTAGAGGATGTGTTTATGGAGGGCTACAACGTGCCCGCTCTCAATGAAGCGGTAGGAGAGGTTAAGCAGCAGCTCGGAGGCGAATTTGCCGATTTCAAGGCGAATGTATTCCTAACGGTTCTTTATCCCGTCAGAACACAGACTAACTTCGGTGATGTGGACGGGGACGGTGTGACCGAGAACTTTAACAACCTTGCAGACCGCCAAAAGGCTATTAAATGGATTATTGACGAGCAGCTCTCCGTTTTTGAGCAGGGTAGCTTCGAGAACCTTAACCTTGTCGGCTTCTACTGGTTCGAGGAGAATATCGCTTACAGTGATCCGCATGAAATTAATATGATTAGCTATATGAATAACTATGTGCAGGCAATGGATTACAAGACCATTTGGATTCCATATTACACAGCCAGCGGATATGACAACTGGGAGAGCTTAGGCTTTGATGCAGCTTGCTATCAGCCCAATTATATGTTTAACGAAAGCGCTCCCGCAAGCAGAGTCGAAACAGCCTGTCAAACCGCAAAAAGTCTTGGAATGGGTGTTGAAATTGAGATATTCGGCGGCGCCTTAACCTCGGTTGAGTACTATAACCGCTATATGCGGTATCTGAAGGACTGCACCGAGCAAGGAGCTAACCAGGGTGTGAAAATGTACTATAACGATGCCGTCAACGGGGTCTATTATGATACATTTATGTCAGAAAATCCCACTATCAGAAGGATATATGACCTAACCTACAAATATGCCTCGCAGACCCTTGACCCAAGCGAGATTGTCTTTATTGACGAGAGCAGCATAAACGATGCGTATGATATAGTTTCTCTCGGCTGCTCCTATACCACGACGGCACCCTTTACGAACTCGGACGCCGGTTACGCTTCGGTCAGCGGAACAGAGCTTACGGACGGTAAATTCGGCTCAAGCGCATACGGTACCGAATGGATAGCCTTTCATAATAGCCAGACCGAGGATGGGTATTATTATATAGATTTGGATCTCGGAGCCGTTTATGACGATTTGTCCTTATTCTCATTGGAGCTTAACGAGCTGTTAAGCTCGGGTATATCTCTTCCGTCGAGTGTGCAGTATTATATCTCGGAAAACGG
>CAZGJQ010000124.1:0-4764 GCA_964525815.1 uncultured Oscillospiraceae bacterium | reverse complement strand
CTGAGCAAAAGCCCTTCTACACCGCAACCTATATACCTAAATCAAGCCGATATGGGCTTGTCGGATTGGATGAGTTGCTGGATAAAATTTCGCTTGCTTGGAGGCAGGACAGGGAAAAGCTGACCGGCTCTGCCGACTCGGTAGCGGATTATATCAAGGAGCGTTCCGGCATTGAAATCGAGCCTCACGAACCGAACGAAAGGCTGCTCGAAAAAGGAGAGGAGCTCTTAAACAGCAGTTTTGACACAAAGCATGGCGGATTCGGTAATGCACCAAAATTCCCAACCCCGCATAACCTTATATTTCTCATGAAGAGGTATTCTCTCGAAAAGAGCAAAAAAACCCTGCATACAATCGAAAAAACCCTTGAGCAGATGTACAGAGGGGGTATTTTTGACCATATAGGCGGAGGGTTCTCCAGATATTCCACCGACAGCAAATGGTTGGTTCCGCATTTTGAAAAAATGCTTTATGATAACGCTCTGCTTTTATATGCGTATGCCGAGGCCTACAGAATAACAAAAAAAGAGCTGTATAAGTATATCTGCGACCGAATCACGGAGTATGTACTGCGGGAGCTTACTCATGAGCACGGAGGATTTTTCTGCGGGCAGGATGCCGATAGCGAGGGAGTGGAGGGCAGGTATTATGTTCATCTACCGGAAGAAATAAGAGATGTATTGGGAGAAAACGCAGGCAAGCTCTGCTCTGAGTATGATATTACCGAAAAAGGTAATTTCGAGGGAAAGAGCATACCTAATCTTTTAGGCAATAAAGACTTTGAAAACGCGCATAAGGAGAAAAAAACGGAGTTTAATAAGCTGCTCCAATTCCGCTTAAAAAGAACACGGCTGCACAAGGACGACAAAATACTAACCGCTTGGAGTTCTCTTATGATAGCTGCACTGTGCAAGGCATACCGTGTTTTCGGCGAAGAGCAGTACCTTTCCGCTGCCGAAAGGGCGTATTTCTTTATCAAAACCAATCTTATCGGCGACAACTGTCGGTTAAAGGTCAGATGGCGGGAGGAGGACTCCGCAGGAGTTGGGAAGATAGACGATTACGCATTCTTTTCTTGGGCTGCGATTGAATTATACGCCGCTACCTTAAACGCCGAACACCTTGACACCGCACTTAGAACGGCACACACAATGACCGAGCATTTTTTTGATAGGGAAAATGGTGGGTTTTACCTGTATGCGGACGACGCCGAGCAGCTCATAACCCGTCCAAAGGAGGTTTATGACGGAGCAATGCCCTCCGGAAACTCGGTTGCCGCACTGGTGCTTGTTCGACTGTCGGCGTTAACTGCAGACTTGAAAATGAAGGATGCTGCACACAAGCAGCTCTCCTTCATAGCCGGGTATATAAAGGATTATCCCGCAGGATACAGCTTCTCGCTTATGGCGATAAACGAGCTGCTGGTCCCTCCCCCCGATTTGATATGCGTATCGGCGGACGATAACGCAAGGCGAGAAATACTAACGGTTTTTCGGGAAAAGGGTGTCGAGCATATCAATGCTATTTATAAAACAGCAGAGAACAGCAGGATGCTGGAGAAAATTGCTCCGTTCACTGTGCAATATGACGTTCCCAAAGAGGGCGTAAAGTATTATTTGTGCAGAGACAGTGCTTGCACTGCGCCGACAGATAATATTTATAATCTCGATTTATTTAACTAATGGTACTAAAATAATATAATTATACCCCGCTCAATATTGAGCGGGGAGATTACTGCGGGAATTATGTATTATTTATATGCACATCGAGCTGTGGATAAGGAATTTCGATGCCGAGTTCATCAAACCTCTTTTTAACCGATTCGGTTAAATCAAAGAATACAGACCAATAATCCTCTGTTTTGCACCAAACACGCATAACAAACTCCAAGGCACTGTCTCCGTGAGTTTTTAGCCGAGCCAGAGGAAGAGGCTCCTTGAGAACGGACGGATGTTGAGCTGCTATTTCTTGAAGTGCGCTTTTTACAGCATCAATGTCCGCATTATAAGCTGTCGAAAAGGCAAGGTCTACTCTTCGGGTTTTTTCGACAGAGAAATTTGTGATGGAAGCGTTGGTCATTGACCCGTTAGGCAGGGTAACTATTTTATTGTCAAAGGTTCTTAAAATGGTGTGAAAAACTGTAATTTCCTTAACAGTACCCGCAACCGATTGAGATTCTATATAATCCCCCACCTTAAATGGCTTGAAAATAAGAATCATGAGTCCGCCCGTAAAATTAGAAAGAGCTCCCTGTAACGCCAGCCCTATTGCAAGACCGATTGATGCCAAAACGGTAACAACCGAAGTGAGCGGTACTCCAAGAACGCTTATAACGGTAATAAACAGAAGCGCTTTAAGACCTATTGATAAAATGCTCCTTATAAATGATTGAGCGCCGGGCTCAATGCTCTTATACCCTTTTGAGTTGGTTATAATTCTTATAAATATCCGTATAAGCTTATAGCCCGCAATCAGAATAACAATCGAATATAGTATGTTTAATCCGATATCGGTTGCCGCTTCAATCAATGTGTCTAATACCTTCTGCATTTTTTACCTCCTGCGCTTCTTTTTTTATTAGTATAACACGGCGTATTGTGAACATCAACCAGAATTTACACTTTAGAAACATTTAATTGTTAAGCAAAAATCAACTTAGAGTAATATACTTATATTGGGTGAAGTGAATGGTTATACACATTGTACAGCCGGGCGAAACCATTTTTTCGGTCGCAAGGCAGTACGGAGTCAATCCTAATATATTGGCGGTAAACAACGGTGTTTACGGTAACAGAAATTTGGCGATAGGACAGACGCTGGTTATTGTGTTTCCGTTGATAACCCATGTCGTAAGACAGGGAGAAACCCTTTTCTCGATAGCGCAGCAATATGGGGTAAGCCTGATTCAATTGTACCGCAATAATCTTGTGCTGGAGGGAAGTCCGCTTGTATTCCCCGGCTTGGAGCTTGTGATTGAGATTGAAAGAGAGCCTATCGGAGAATATATGACCGGTGGATATGCTTATACCAACATCGACATACCGTTGCTTAACACCGTTTTGCCATTTATGGGAGGACTGATGCCTTTCACTTACGGTTTTGAACCCGACGGCAGCCTTGTTATGTTAAACGATCAGGTTCTTGTGGAGCGGGCAAATGTGTACGGAACCGCTCCGGTAATGCATTTATCAACCCTTACAGAAGAGGGAGTATTTTCCGAGGAGCTCGCGGCAAACTTTTTGAACAGCAGAGAGCTCTGGGAAGTGCTTATTAATAATGTGCTGACTGTAATGAGAAGCAGAGGTTATTATGGTCTTGATATCGACTTCGAGTTTTTGGGCGCCGAAAACGCCGCCGCATATGCCGAATTTGTAACCTATGCCAGAGAAACCCTAAACGCTCAAGGCTACCCGGTTATGGTAGCGTTGGCTCCCAAAACCAGCCGAACGCAGCCGGGTGTTCTTTACGAAGGACATGATTACAGGGCTCTGGGGCTGGCGGCAAACGCGGTGCTCATTATGACCTACGAATGGGGATATACATACGACCATACATGTCTATGTTGGTTTAGCTTTTTATTCAGGGAGCTTTGGAAATACAGTGAGCACAAAATTGTCGTTGAAAGCATTTCCTCTTTTATTAGGTTCGCTCTTAAGGTAATCCGCTCTTAAAACAATTTGTTTTAGGAGCTTGTTTTTTGTTTGTGCCGACCTTATATCAGCATAGTTTCCTAAAATGTCTTTTATAAGAGGTATTGATTTTTCCTTTACTGTTATAAGCTCCTGCTCGTAACTCATTTCGTCTTTTATTTTGTTTATTGATTCAAACAGCTTCTCCCTACGCTCGATAAGCTCCTTGTTCCTCTCGGTAAACACTTCGATAGAATAAACCTCCTTTTCCACAAGGTTGTAAGTGTTGGCTATTTGTTTATCTGTGCATGCTATTTCCTCCCGTAAATTATTAAGTGCTTCATTCTTCAAATCCAAGCGATTCTTTATATCTTTGCTTAAAGCACTGTTTTTTACCCGCAGCTTGTATTCCCTCAGCCAATCCTTAAGGGTTTCTATTACCTTCTTCTCAACCAGCGAGAGAGGCGCCGAAATATTGTCGCAATACCTGTTAAGGCATTTTATTGTGTCATATTTTACATGATGATTAGGACCGAGGCGGGTCATCAATGAGCCGCATTTTTTGCAGTGAACGATACCGGACAAAGGGTTTTTGAGCGAATTATTTTTATTGTTGCATTTATAGGTGCAATCCGCTCGAATCTGCTGTGCCTTGTCGAATTCGCATTGCGTAATTATTGCGGGATGAAGTCCGTCCACATATATATAATCGTTGTTTCTGACCCGTTTTTTTACTATCTCTCCATTGATATTAAAATTTTTCTCGGTATAATAAGACCATCTTATTTTGCCGATATAAACAGGATTTTTCAGCATATCGCTTATTGTTGCCTTCGACCAGTAATCACCTCGGCGCGGTTTTATCTGCATTTCATCGAGTTTATTAGCAATTTGGGTCATTCCAACGTCCTGATTATACAGGTCGAATATCAGCTTAACTATTTTTGCTTCGTTCGGGTTTGGTGCTAAGGTGTAACCCTTATCTCCGGTAATGCGTACTTTGTCATAACCGTAAGGAGGGGTTGAAATAATTGCCTTGCCTTCCTTCGCGGAAGCAATTCGTCCTCGTTGAATACGCCTGTTTATAGTCTTGTACTCCCGGCGACTCATAAAGAGACCGAACTCGAAGTATTCC
>CAZGJQ010000123.1:0-4824 GCA_964525815.1 uncultured Oscillospiraceae bacterium | reverse complement strand
GGTGTTTCCTATATCTCTCAGCTTCTTGAGTGTGTTAATTAGCTTTTGGTTATCCCGCTGATGAAGTCCTATGCTGGGCTCGTCCAAAATATACAGAACCCCGACAAGGGAGGAGCCTATCTGGGTGGCCAGCCTAATGCGCTGAGCCTCGCCGCCCGAAAGGCTGCCCGCCTTTCTCGCAAGAGTAAGGTACTCCAGCCCAACACTTTGTAAAAAGCCCAGCCGCTCGCTGATCTCCTTTCTGATCTCCTTGGCAATAGCTGCCTCGGTTTTTGGCAGCTCTAACCTCTCAAAGAATTCCTTAAGAGCGGTAACGCTCATTTCGCACAGCTCGCTTATGTTTCTTTCGCCTACCGTAACCGCAAGGGATTCCTTTTTCAGCCTGTGTCCGCCGCATTCGTGACAGGCGACATTCTCCATGAATTCTTCATAGTACTCCCTTGCTTCGAAGGATGTATTCTGCTCGTAGCGGCGCTTTATCATGTTAACAATACCCTCGAATTTATGCTCCCCGAACACACGCTGTCTGTCCTTATTACCGTACAGAAGCACGACCAGAGCGTCCTCCGAATATTTGCTAATCGGCATGTGTATATCGAATCCATACTGCTTTCCGACAGTGTTAAGCACCTCTCCGAAATAGTTGCCCGATTCTATGGACTTGAAGCCGTTGCACATAACCGCACCGCCGAACAATGACTTCTCTCTGTCCGGTATGAGCTTGTCGGGTGAAACCACAAAGCTCTCCCCCAATCCTCCGCATGCTTCGCAGGCTCCGAACGGGCTGTTGAAGGAAAACATCCTCGGAGCAAGCTCTCCAAGGGAGATTCCGTGTGTTTTACAAGCATAGTTCTGGCTAAAAACCATTTCCTTGTCGGCAGTCGCATCGTTCTTTTCCTCGGGAGCGGTGTCTTTTTCCGGCTCTGCAAGCAGTATCTTGATAATTCCTCCGGAGAGGTTGGAGGCGGTCTCAATACTGTCGGACAGCCTTGAATGCAGGCTCTCCTTACGCATTACCAGCCTGTCCACAACTATGTCTATATCGTGCTTTTTGTTCTTGTCAAGCTGAATGCTCTCACTCAGCTCATACATGCTTCCGTCAATTCGGGCACGGACAAAGCCGCTCCGAACAGCATCCGCAAGCACCTTCTCGTGCATACCCTTTTTACTGTCCACGACTGGAGCGAGCACCAAAAAACGGCTTCCCTCCTCGAGTGCCATTACCCTGTCCACAATCTCGTCCACCGACTGCTGCTTTATTATCTCTCCGCATATCGGACAGTGCGGAACTCCGATTCTTGCATACAGCAGGCGCATATAGTCGTATATCTCGGTGACCGTGCCGACTGTGGAACGGGGATTCTTGGAGGTGGTCTTCTGGTCGATGGATATGGAGGGAGATAAGCCCTCGATGGAATCGACATCCGGCTTGTCAAGCTGCCCCAAGAACTGTCTCGCATAAGCGGAGAGCGATTCCACAAAGCGCCGGTGACCCTCCGCATATATAGTATCAAACGCCAAGGAGGATTTTCCCGAACCGGACAATCCCGTAAAAACAATAAATTTATCTCTCGGAAGGGTAAGTGATACATTCTTTAGATTATGAACTCTCGCTCCCTTAACCGTAATATCGGTAGCCATGCTTAAAACATCCTCTCAATATTTACTAAGTAATCCTTTTTATTCTGTCCCGAATCGCCGCCGCTGTTTCAAAATCAAGCTCCTTTGCCGCTTTTTTCATGTCGGCGGTAAGCTTTTCTATCAGCTTCCTCTTAGCATCCCTCGAGAGCTTGCCTTTTTCGCCGGCTTCCATCTCGGACTTGCTGGTGATTTCAAGGTTTGCTCTGATTTCCTTTATAATGGTCTTGGGTACGATTCCGTGCTTTTTATTATAATCATCCTGTATTTTGCGCCTGCGGTTGGTCTCGTCAATAGCCGTTTTCATCGAGCCGGTTATCCTGTCGGCGTACATTATAACCTTGCCGTTTACGTTTCTTGCGGCTCTTCCCGTAATCTGTATAAGAGCGCTCTGACTTCTCAAAAAGCCCTCCTTGTCCGCATCAAGCACCGCTACCAAGGATACCTCGGGTAAATCCAGCCCTTCCCTTAAAAGGTTTATGCCCACTAAAACATCAAACTCCCCGGCACGCAGTCCTCTCAACAAATCCATTCTGTCAATGGTGTCCACATCATGATGCATATATCGGCAGCGCACCCTGTTCAGCTCAAGATATTCGCTCAGATCCTCCGCCATTTTTTTGGTAAGCGTGGTAACCAGAACTCTTTCGTTTCTGTCGGTGCGGAGTCTTATCTCTCCCAGCAGGTCGTCAATCTGCCCCGCAATCGGACGCACCTCCACTTCAGGGTCAAGCAGTCCGGTCGGTCGGATAATCTGCTCTACAATCTGCTGTGAGTGTTTGCGCTCAAACTCCGCCGGTGTCGCACTAACATAAATGGTTTGTCCCCGTTTCTCATAGAACTCCTCAAACCTCAACGGTCTGTTGTCATATGCGGAGGGCAGGCGGAAGCCGTAATCAATAAGGTTCTTCTTTCTGGAATAATCGCCGCCAGACATTCCCTTAACCTGCGGAACCGAAACATGACTCTCATCTATAAACAGCAGATAATCACTCGGGAAATAATCCAACAATGTATATGGCACGCTGCCCGGCTCCCTGCCGGCAAGCACTCTCGAATAATTCTCCACACCGCTGCAAAAACCTATTTCCCTTATCTGTTCAAGGTCAAAAAGCACCCTTTCCTTTATGCGCTGCGCTTCGATTAGCTTCCCCTTCTCCTCAAAGAATTCAATACGCTCGTTAAGCTCCTCAAATATTTCCTCAAGTGCTTTTTTCCTTATATCCTCGTCGGTAACATAGTGAGAGGCGGGATAAACGGTGGCGTGGGCAAGCTTTGCGACCGCTTCTCCCGTAACAATGTTTATCTGAGTAATCCTCTCGATTTCATCTCCGAACAGCTCCACACGAATCGCATCCGTTGTGGTGTTGGACGGAAATATCTCCAGCACATCCCCCCTGACCCGGAAGTTATTACGCTCAAACCCCAAATCACTTCTCGTATACTGGAGAGACACCAGCCGCTTAATTATCTCGTCCCTCGGGAAAACCGCTCCCGGGCGAAGAGAAATAACCTGCTTTCTGTACTCCTCGGGGTTACCGAGCGAATAAATGCATGAGACCGAAGAAACTATTATTACGTCCCTTCGCTCAAACAGCGCACTTGTCGCCGAGTGCCTAAGCTTGTCTATCTCCTCGTTTACAGAGGAATCCTTCTCAATATATACGTCTTTGCCCGGTACATATGCCTCGGGCTGATAATAATCATAGTAGCTTACAAAAAACTCCACCGCATTATCCGGAAACAAAGCTCTAAACTCCGCACAGAGCTGCGCCGCAAGCGTTTTATTATGCGCAAGCACAAGGGTCGGGCGATTAAGACGGGCAATAATGTTTGCCATTGTAAAGGTCTTTCCCGAGCCTGTAACCCCCACTAAGGTCTGGTCGCCGTAGCCATTTTTTATCCCTTCCGCAAGTCGGTCGATAGCCTTGGGCTGGTCACCCTTCGGCTCATATTCACTCTTTAACACAAAACCGCCCATTCGGCACCTCCCGTATTCTTGTATCCTGTCATTATACCATATAAAAATTATCAATACAACAAAATTTTTATATATACAGTTACATTTTTGCCCTTTGGGGACTGTGGAGAGCATAAGTAATTATCCATTGACACAATTTGGGCAGAAAAAGGATTTTTTGTTGAAAAATGTAAATATATATGGTATCATGTGTTATAAAAAATCAGTTATTTTCATCTTCATAGACATTTTTGTTTATCAACACGAAAAACAGGTCGGCGGAAGGTAAGGTAGTATGAGGACGATTTATAAAAGAAATAGAAAGAAAAGCATGTCAAGATTATTTCTCCTGATTTTATCCATCCTCTTTTTGGTTGGCGGTACCGTATATATGGTACACACCTGGAACAAAGCCACCGCAGAAAAAGCAAATAACGCTATACAATTGGCAAGATCCGCGGAAGCAGGAATTCCAAAAGCCCTAATTACCGAGCTGGACGCTGCCGCAAGCGACATCAACCGACCGGAATACATGCATATTAAGAAAAGCATTGAGGACATAGCTATTTCAAATGACGAAATCCGTTTTGCTTATATTATGGTGGAAAGGGATGACAAAATCCTTTTCCTTGCGGATTCAGAGCCGGTAAATTCTGAGGATTACTCTCCTCCGGGACAGGAATACTGGGAAGCTGACGAGCAGATAATAAATGCATTTAAACTCAAGGAAGCAGTTCTTACTGAGCCTTCTACCGACCGCTGGGGCTCCTGGGTAAGCGTTTTTGTGCCTATGCAGGATGAAAACGGGGAGATAATTGCGATCTTCGGCGTTGATTATCCGGCAGAAAATTGGAGCGATGCTGCTATATATGAGACCTGTTATGCGGGTATAACCATATTAAGCTTATTCTTAATCTTTGGTGCTCTTTTTGTCGCTGTTTCCCGCAACAGACAATTAAGTGATGAAAAGGTGAAGATGGAGAGCTTAAGTAAGAGGCTTGAAGCTAACGAAACTCTTTTCCGAACCGTATTTGAGCAGGCGCCGATAGGAATAGCTATAGGACATAACTATAAGCTTATATCAAAAATAAATCCGATGTTCGAGTCAATACTCGGGAGAACAAAGGAGGAGCTTACCGAACTGAGCTGGATTGAGTTTACACATCCGGATGATTTGGAGAAGGATCTTGATAGCTTTTCTAAGCTGCAATCCGGCAATATTAACA
>CAZGJQ010000122.1:0-4861 GCA_964525815.1 uncultured Oscillospiraceae bacterium | reverse complement strand
CCTTAGCTCAGTCGGTAGAGCATGCGGCTGTTAACCGCAGGGTCGTTGGTTCGAGCCCAACAGGGGGAGCCAATAATTATGGAAAGCCTGAATGTTCAGGCTTTTTTGCGTTTTATAGGTGGAAAAATAACAGATATTTGATTAAAATATTGACTTTCGAAATCAAGTGGATTATAATAAAATGATACGAAAGAATGCGGATTACAGGCGTGTTTGCAAGATTTGGTAGCACTTCACGGTCTTGTTTTTTAGTATTATCATATAATAATTATATTTAGTATCACCAAAATCAATCACTTCGGAGTAGAGCTGATGCAAAAAATACAGTATAAGAGCTTGAATACAGATGAACACACCGTTCTCGGTATAGATATAGGGTCAACCACCGCAAAGGTTGTTTTGATTGAGCAAGGCGAGGTCTTGTACGAGCGGTACGAGCGGCATTTTTCTATGGTAAGGCAGAAAACGCTGAAAATGGTACAGGATATTGCTCATTTATTGAAGGGGAAGGGTATCAAAACGGCAATTTCGGGCTCAGCGGGACTGGGTCTTGCCAAAACAGCGGGATTGCCCTTTGTACAGGAGGTCTTTGCGACAGGAGAAGCGGTTAAGCGATTAGAGCCGGACACGAGCGTTGTTATCGAGCTGGGCGGTGAGGATGCAAAGGTTATTTTTTTTGAGGGCGGAATTGATGAGCGCATGAACGGCTCATGCGCTGGAGGAACGGGTGCTTTTATTGACCAGATGGCTACCCTGCTAAATGTTACACCCGATGAGCTGGATGAATTGAGCCTGAAGCACAACAGGATATACCCGGTTGCTTCTCGCTGCGGGGTCTTCGCTAAATCGGATATTCAGCCGTTATTGAATCAGGGAGCGAGTAAAGCGGATATTTCCGCAAGCATATATCAAGCGGTTGTAAACCAGACAATCGCCGGGCTTGCGCAGGGCAGAAGAATACAGGGAAAGGTCATGTTTTTAGGCGGTCCCCTGTATTTTTGCAAAGGCTTAAGGGAGAGATTCATTGAATCGTTGAAACTGGGCGAGGATAATGCGGTTTTCCCTGAGTACGGAAGGTTTGCGGTTGCAATTGGTGCCGCAATATATGCGGTAAAGCAATCCAAGCCCTTTTCCTATGAGGAATTAACCGAATGCCTTAAGAATGCTACCACGGAAACACAGGGACCGGGGCATTTGAAACCGCTGTTTAAAGAAAAAGAACAGTATGAGGAATTTATTAAGCGGCACAGTAAGGCAAGCGTGGAATATGAATTACCGGAAAATTATACGGGAAAAGCCTTTCTCGGTATAGACTGCGGCAGCACGACCACTAAGCTGGTGCTTATAAGCACGGAAAACAAAATAATATATACATATTACAGCTCTAATCTCGGTAACCCGATTGATATTGTAAAGGAACAGCTGGAAAAAATATACACGGTATGCAGCGGACGCATAAAAATATGCGGCAGTGCTGTTACGGGCTACGGTGAGGAGCTTATAAAGCATGCCTTTGGAATTGACAGCGGCATTGTGGAGACAATGGCGCACTTTAAGGCTGCAAAACACTTTAATCATGATGTGGATTTTATACTCGATATAGGCGGGCAGGACATTAAGTGCTTTAAGGTGCATAACGATTCGATTGACAGTATTATGCTAAATGAGGCTTGCTCCTCGGGCTGCGGCTCTTTTTTGGAAACCTTTGCAAAATCAATGGGTTACGGGGTGGAGGAATTCTCAAAACTCGGCTTGTTCGGTAAGGGACCGGTTGACTTAGGCTCCCGGTGCACGGTGTTTATGAACTCCTCGGTAAAGCAAGCTCAGAAGGACGGAGCGGAGATTGCGGATATATCCGCAGGACTCTCGATGAGTGTAGTTAAGAACGCAATCTACAAGGTTATTCGTGCAAGAAACGCCGATGAGCTGGGAAAAAACATTGTAGTGCAGGGCGGAACATTCTTAAACGATGCGGTGCTCAGAAGCTTTGAGTATGAGCTGGGACGTGATGTTGTCCGTCCGGAAATCGCAGGGCTAATGGGTGCGTACGGCGCCGCTCTGCATGTAAAGTCCTTGGAGCCGGAAAGCTCTTCTATAGTTACTAACGATATTCTAAAGAGCTTTACCCATACTTCAAAGAGCACGACCTGCAAGGGCTGCGGTAACCATTGTCATCTGACCATAAACACATTCGGCAGCGGTGCAAAATATATATCCGGCAACCAATGCGAAAAAGGACTCGGTATAATAAAAAAAGAAGGAACTCAACCTCCCAATTTATATGAGTTTAAGCGAAACCTGCTTAAAGCGTTGCCGGAGGGAGACGGAACGAGGGGAACGATAGGTTTGCCTTTGGCACTCGGTATGTATGAGCTTGCACCGCTGTGGCATGAGATATTTACGTCTCTTGGATTTAAGGTTGTTTTTTCTGGCTTTTCAAACCGCTGTGTTTATGAAAAGGGGCAATACAGCATTCCGTCGGATACGGCATGTTATCCCGCAAAAATAATGCATGGTCATATGGAAGTATTGCTGGAGCGGAGGGTAGATGCGATTTTCTATCCGAGCCTTACATATAATATGGATGAGAAATCGGGCGACAATCATTATAATTGTCCGGTGGTTGCCTATTATCCCGAGCTGTTAAACGGTAATATGCATTCGCTCAAGGGTACGAAATTTTTATACCCATATTTAAACATAAACAGCAGGAGAGAGCTTACAAAGCGTCTCCATATACTATTTGAAGAGAACTTCGGTTATATAGAAAAGGCAGAGGTGAGGACCGCTGTTGTAAATGGTCTTGCCGCTTATGAAAAATGGATGCGCTCTATCAGACAAGAGGGTGAACACTCCATTGAATATGCCCGTTCCAAGGGTATGCGTATAATGATACTTGCCGGGCGTCCCTATCATATTGACCCGGAGATTGTCCACGGTATCGACAAGCTGGCCGCTTCGCTCGGTTTTGTGGTGGTAAGCGAGGACAGCGTTTATCATCTAGCTGAGCCGCAGGAGGTAAGCGTATTGAACCAATGGACCTATCATGCCCGTCTTTACAGAGCGGCGAGATTTGCTTCATCAAACGATGACATCGAGCTGGTTCAGCTGGTATCGTTCGGCTGCGGTCTGGATGCCATTACGACCGACGAGGTAAGAGAAATCCTTGAGTGCAGTAACAAACTGTACACCCAGATAAAGATAGATGAGATAACCAATCTCGGTGCCGTAAAAATACGGCTGCGCAGCCTTCTCGGAGCGCTGGAGGGAAGAGAAAAGTTTGAAAGGAAGGGTTATAAGCTTGAAAACAGATAACAGAGTCCTGTTTACCGAAGAAATGAAGAAGGATTATACCATCCTTATCCCTACAATGCTGCCGATGCATTTTAAGATGATGATTAACATTATGCGATCATATGGCTATAAGGCGGAGCTTATGGAGACCTCGGGCAGCCATATTGCGGAATGCGGTCTTAAATATGTGCATAACGACACATGCTATCCCGCTATTCTCGTTATAGGACAGCTTATTAACGCACTTCAGAGCGGTAAATATGATGTTAATAAAACGGCGTTGATGATAACCCAGACCGGAGGAGGCTGCCGTGCCTCCAATTACATAGCTCTTTTACGCAAGGCTCTTATAAATGCGGGGTATGAGCATATTCCCGTTATATCCTTTAACCTTGTCGGTATGGACAGACATCCGGGATTTAGGCTTACGCTCCCCATGCTGTATAAAATGCTGTATGCGGTGCTCTACGGAGATCTTTTAATGTCGCTTCGCAATCAATGCAAGCCCTATGAGCTTACCGAGGGCGAAAGCGAGGCTATGGCGGAAAAATGGACCAAGCTGCTTACCGACGAAATGCATTCGGTCAAGAAGCTCAGGTATAAAAATATAAAGGGACGATATGGTGAAATAGTCAGAGATTTTGCTTCCATCCCTCTTTCCGATATGCCTAAGAAGAAGGTAGGTATAGTGGGGGAAATATTTGTTAAATTTTCTCCACTCGGGAACAATAACCTTGAGGATTTTTTGTTATCCGAAGGCGCAGAGGTTGTTATGCCGGGGCTGCTTGAATTTTGTTTTTACACAACCTTTGACAGCATAATGGATTTTAAGCTCTACGGGACAAAAAGGTTAAGGTCGTTTATAAGCAAAATAGTATATAGGTTTTTGTTGAAGAAGCAAAGAGACATCATTAGCGCAATTAATGCAAACAGCGCTTTCAGAGCTCCCGCATCGTTTGAGAAGGTTCATAAGCTGATAAAAGGCTTCATAAGCCCGGGAGTAAAGATGGGGGAGGGTTGGCTCTTGACCGCCGAAATGCTGGAGCTGGTGGAGCAGGGTGTTAAAAACATAGTATGCGCACAGCCCTTTGGTTGCTTACCTAATCATATTGTGGGTAAGGGAATGATGAAGCCTATAAAGGAGGCCAACCCCGAGGTGAATATTGTGGCTATTGATTATGACCCGGGAGCGACCAAAATTAATCAGGAGAATCGGATTAAGCTTATGCTTGCGAATGCTGCGGAGGTTTCTTGAATAGAATATAAACGCATTACATATTAACGAAAGGCAAATAAAAAAGACATGGGTTTTTTTGAACTGCTTCTGACCGCTGCCGCTCTGTCCATGGATGCCTTTGCGGTGTCTGTGTGTAAAGGGTTCTCTATTAATACGTTGAATCATAAAAAGATACTTATTATTGGCTTTTATTTTGGATTTTTCCAAGCCTTTATGCCGCTGTTAGGCTATATATTCGCAAGCATTTTCAGCGAACGTATACAGGAGTATGCACATTGGGCTGCCTTTATACTGCTGTGCGGTATCGGAGTTAAAATGCTCATAGAGGCT
>CAZGJQ010000121.1:0-4937 GCA_964525815.1 uncultured Oscillospiraceae bacterium | reverse complement strand
GAAAATGGGTGCTTGAGCTGGGTCAGGGCATATATGACAAAAAGGATAGTGTTGAAGCCCTTGAGGGAATTATTATTGATATTACCCAGCAAAAGAGAAGGGAATCCCAGATACGGTTTATGCTTAACCATGACCATCTTACCGGTCTGTATAACAGAAAGCATTATGAGGAGGAAATGCATAAGCTGGATATTGAATCCAAGCTGCCTTTTACCATCGTTCTGGCAGATATTAACGGAGTGAGGCTCATAAACGACGCCTTCGGTTATATCGAGGGAGACAAGCTAATAAAACAAACTGCATCGATACTGAGAAAATGCTGCCGGCAAAACGATGTTCTTGCAAGAATAGGCGGCGATGAATTCGGTATATTGATGCCGAACACGGACAGCGAGACCGCATACGAATTTACCACCCAGATACAAGGTGCTTTTAATGAATATAATAAAAGCAACAAGAACAAGCTGTATGAGCTGAACATCTCCACCGGTTTTGACACAAAGGTATCCATAGACGACAGTATTGAAGGAATCGCAAAGTCTGCGGACGAATATCTGCGTTATCGCAAGCTGCTGAACCGTAACAGCTTCCACAGCGAAATCATTGCTTCAATAATGTCAACCATGTACGAGAAAAGCGAGGAAACCGAGGAGCATGCCAGAAGATTATCCAAGCTGTCCAAGGAAATCGGGGAAAGGCTAAGCCTTTCGCAAAAAAGCATTGGTGAGTTAGAGCTATTATCCATGCTGCATGATATAGGTAAGGTCGGCATAGACGACAGAATACTTAAAAAACCCGGGAAGCTAACCCGGAATGAATGGGATGTAATGAAAACACATACCGAAATAGGGTTCAGGATAGCGAAGTCGGTGTCCGAGCTTGAGCCTATTGCGGAATACATACTCACCCATCATGAGCGCTGGGACGGAAAAGGCTACCCCCAGGGCTTGAAGGGAGAAGCCATTCCTCTGCTCTCCAGAATTATTGCGGTAACGGATGCTTATGATGCTATGACCAACGATCGAGTATATAGAAAAGCACTTCCCAAGGAGGCGGCAATTGAGGAGATTAAAAAGCATAAGGGAACGCAGTTTGATCCTAAAGTTGTAATGGTATTTGAAGAAATAATAAGCGAGCAGGAGGTCTGTGTTTCCTAATCGATATCATCCTCGGGTACAGAATCCTTTTTACATTCCGCTTCGGGAACGAATGTTTTTAGCTTTATCAGATGAATGCTTACCCTGATTTTTAAACGGCTCTGTGCTCTAAATAATTTTGGCTATATAGATCAAAGAGCTTATGCTTCCCGCATAGTTTATTATTATAAAAAATATTTGAGGAACGGTGAGAGCCGTTCCGCTTTTTTATTGTTTGTGGTATAATAAAGGGAATTTATACCAACCTTTTTTAATAAACGGTGTCTTAATGGATGTATAACGCGTTTTACAGGGAGCACTTAAAACATGAACAGAGAACAAGCCGAGCAAATAACAACCGAATATCTTAAGCCTCTTTTTGGCTTTGCGCTTAAAAAGACGGCTAACTTGCAGGATGCGGAGGATATTTCCCAGGAAATCGCTCTAAAGCTATATAATGCTTTATTGACCACCGACATTGAAAATATCAGCGCCTTTGTGTGGAGGGTTGCACACAATGTGCTTGCCAATTATTACAGAGGCAGAGCAAGAAGCGGTGTCGGTGTAAGCCTGGACGACCTTTCCGGCATCCTGCGGAGCGAGGACGATACTGCCAAGGGTTACGAGCAAGCCGAAACGGTTGGAAAGCTCTGGAGTGAGATTGCATATCTCTCAAAAATACAGAGAAAAGCAGTTGTAATGTACTACTATGAGAACAAAAAGCAGGAGGAGATTGCATAAGCTCTGTCTGTTCCTCTTGGTACGGTTAAGTGGCACCTTTTTGAAGCAAAGAAAGAATTAAAGAAAGGAATGGAAACCATGAGAAAAGCAAGCGAACTTAAATTCAATCCCGTTAAATTCGATATTATGGGATTTAGCGGCTCGGTAGGCACAATGGGCGGAACCGGTAGCTTTTTCAGAAGCTCATTGTCTCAAAACATTGCATACAGTGTCCATAAAAGCAGTAAAACGATAAATGAAATCGCCGACTGTCTCGGAGTATCCCCCGTATATGTTGAAAGCGAAGCCGAATTCCTTGAGGAATACGGATTTTTAAGCAAAAAAGGAGACAAATATCTTGCCAATCTTCTTATAGAAGAGCCGACTACAGAGCAAAACAGGCTGCAGAGCGAAATGTACGAAAAAGCGGCAAGGCTCTTTGCCAATCGTTTATACGATGAGCTGGAAAAAAGTAATTTTTTGAATGGTAAGAGTGGTGTTGTTTATAACCCCTTAGTCGATGACACAAATAATGTCTTTAATTACCAAACCGATAGGAACTTTATACTTTGGTCCCTTATTCCGTATATAGCAGCCCTAAGCGGTGAAAAGCTTATGGATAATAGGATACCCTTTGAGCAGGCGGCAACCATCCGACCGGACGGAGCAAATAATGTCGCATATGCCTCCGTGCTTGGGAATGATGTTGTTCCTCCTAAGTATTACGACAGCATCAAGCGTTGGTTCGGTCCCTGCTGGAACGGTAACGGTAAGTATATATTATGGACAATAGACAGCGAATGGTCGGAAAAGCGAGTTGATGACAGCTACCAACGCACGGTTCAGCGTGATTTGTCACTGCTCTGCAGATTTTTGGAGGGTCAGGAGCTGCTGTCTGCCGATGAGTATGCCTATCTTGCCGAGCGAGGATATGTGAGGAACAGCGGTAACCCTTACGCCGGAATTACAGGCGAAGGAGAGTTCGTTTCATCCCTGCAAATAGTATGGATAAAGGACAGCGAAACCAAGAAGGAGCTTATTTCCATAGGTGACAGAATAAAGGAAAAATGCAGGGGGGAGCTTGATGCGCTCAAGGCACCGTATATAAAAGCAATTTTGGACAATACACCGCCTCATCTAAGAAAAATGCAGGCGTTCGGGTTGCAATATATCTTCTATGCAGACGGCTGGTTCCTCCTTTATTGCTTAAAGGAGCTTGTTAATAACGGTAAGCTGAAGCTGCCTTCCGCAGAACAGAAAAAGTCCCTTACAACCATAATTTTACCTAGCTGAATAAGCCTAATATAGTGCGAATCCTTTAGAAAAAATGAGTGAGCTTAATTGTCTCGCTCATTTTTTTTAAAAAATCTTTGAGATTTTTCGCTCCTTCAGCAGCACATATATTGTAGAGGCTCTTTTTGGAGCCAAACAATATACATATTCTGAAAGGAACAGTAAATTATGAAGAAAATTTTTTCCATTTTAATTGTTCTGCTGATGCTTGCGGCGCTTGTTGCCTGTAACGGCAGCGAGGAGACATCAGAGGACAGTTCATCCGCTGACAATTCCGACACCTCCTCGGTTGAGGAATCCTCCTCCGCTGATTCAGAGGAGGATAGTAATCCGGATGAAAGCGGTAATCCGGGTGATGCTCTTGAGGGCTCCCTAGAGGATATTCTTGAGGCAATTTATGCCGCGGTTGAGGACGAGGATGTTAAGCAGGCTATCGAATATATGGTAACAACAGAAATCGATACCGATAACTGCGAGTATTACTTCGGAGTCGAAAGCCTGGATGTCAAGGAAGCGATTGCGTCCGAGGCGGAAATAGGTCCAAGCGCATATTCGCTCTGTCTTGTCCGAGCCAACAGTACCGATGATATTGAAGCACTCAAAGAGATCATAGCTGAGAATGTAAACCCTTACAAATGGGTATGCGTGGGTGTTGAGGATAATGATGTTATCGTGGATAGTATCGGCGATGTAATCATACTCATAATGTATGAAAAATCAGATATTCTGCACGATGCGTTTGCTTCGCTACAGTAATCATTGATAAAACGGGCGGACTTACCGCCCGTTTTGCTACTTAACTTTTTTACGGTGGACATAAAAAATGGTGTTTTCGAGTATTAGCTTTTTATATTATTTTTTGCCGGTAGTGCTTTTTTTATATTTTCTTGTACCTAACAGATTAAAGAATTTTGTTCTGCTCCTCTCCAGCCTGTTATTCTATTTCTATGGAGAGCAGCTCTATACTTTGATTCTTTTATTCTCAGCGGTTACGGATTATACCTGTGCAAGAATTATTGAGAAAAACAGAGGAAAAGCAGCGGCAAAGATATTCCTGATTATTTCAATATCAGTGAACATCGGTCTTTTAATGTTCTTCAAGTACTCCGACTTCTTTGCGGAAAACATAAACAACGCACTCGGTATGTCCATGCCGTTGCTTAAAATAGCGTTACCAATCGGAATCAGCTTCTTCACCTTCCAAACAATGAGCTATACCATTGATGTATACAGGGGAGAGGTTCCCGCTCAGCGTAATTTTATTACAATGTTCACCTATGTTTCCTTGTTTCCGCAGCTTATAGCTGGTCCTATTGTTCGTTACAAGACAATAGAAAATGAGTTAAACGGTCGAAAGCACAGCGTTTTTGCCTTTGGAGAGGGAGCGCAGCGCTTTATAATCGGGTTGTCAAAAAAAGTCCTGCTGGCAAACCAGCTTGGATTCTTGATAGAAGCGTTTCGCAAGGTAGACGAAAAAAGCGTTTTGTTTTTTTGGATATATGCAGCCGCCCTTTCCATGCAAATTTATTTCGATTTTTCCGGATACTCGGATATGGCAATCGGCTTAGGTAAAATACTTGGCTTCAGCTTCCCCGAGAACTTCAATTACCCCTATATAAGCAAGAGCATAGCGGAGTTCTGGCGAAGATGGCATATCTCCTTGGGGAGCTGGTTCAGGGATTACCTTTATATACCTCTGGGAGGAAGTCGGGTCAGAATTAAAAAATGGATATTCAATGTCGTTATCGTATGGTTTTTGACCGGCTTATGGCACGGAGCAGACTGGCC
>CAZGJQ010000120.1:0-4972 GCA_964525815.1 uncultured Oscillospiraceae bacterium | reverse complement strand
GGGCTTTTTCTTTATGCCTATTCGGTGGTGAGTTTATTAATTCTTTCACGCTATTACCTCCTGTTTTCATATACATAAACAAACACAAAGTGAAAGGAAAATGTCTATGAAGCAAAATGAATACCTTCCCGAAGGAAAAATTTCCGCTACTGCCGCAGTCAAGGATTATACCTGCACACCGGAAGGTCTGGAACGTGCAATGCAAGACGGAATAATTCTTGAAGGGAGAAGCTTTCTTTGCGACAACGACCAAAGCCTGCACGTCACCGTCGGAATGTTCACCGGAATAATTCCCAAGGACGAATGTGTTTATTCTACAGACGGCGAAAAAACCAAGGATATCGCAATAATATCCAGAGTCGGGAAGCCGGTCTGCTTTAAGATTATTGATATCAAAAAGGACAGCGAGGGTCGCCCCAAGCCCATTCTTTCCCGCAAGGCCGCACAACGGGATTGTATGCGCTTTTATATCGAAAAGCTGGTTGCCGGTGATATTATTGAAGCAAGGGTTACCCATCTTGAGCCGTTCGGCGCCTTTGTTGATGTGGGCTGCGGTATAATATCACTGCTGTCCATAGACTGTATGTCCGTGTCCCGAATATCCCATCCCCGGGAGCGGTTCGATTCTGGTCAATACATGAAAGTAATAATCAAAACCCCCGCGGATACCTATGGGAGAATCACCCTGACGCACAGAGAGCTGCTCGGAACCTGGGAGGAGAACGCCGACCGGTTCACCATCGGGCAGACCGCCGCCGGTATTATCCGCAGCATTGAGAGCTACGGCGTTTTTGTTGAGCTTACACCCAACCTTGCCGGACTTGCAGAGCTGAGGAATGATATTAAGGTGGGGCAGCATACCGCCGTTTATATAAAGAATATAATACCCGAAAAGATGAAAATAAAGCTGGTTATAATCGATACATACGAGGGTGAAAGACAGCCCAACAACTATTCCTATCCGGAAGGGCTCACACACATAGACTATTGGAGGTATTCGCCCGAGTCAAGCGATAAGCTTATCGAGAGCGTATTCCTTAATTAGAACAAAAAGTCAAACTCCAGCCCATAAATGCTCACGGTATCCCCTTCGTCAATCCCCGCTTTTTCAAGCTCCTCGATAACACCGCCGTTCCGCAAAACACGCTGAAAGTACAGAAGGGACTCATGATCGTCGAAGTTAACGCTGCTTATAATCCTTTTTAGCCATTCACCGGTCACGGTGTAAACACCGTTATGAACCTTTACATCAATTTCTCTTGTCTGCGGCTGTTCGGTATCCTCCGAGATCTCGGCTTCATATATCTTTATGGGGGGGAGCTCTCTGAGCTGCTCCGCAACCGCTTTTAGCAAGTCTCCAATACCCTCGCCGGTAACGCCGGAGAGCATAAACAGCTTATAATCGTTGTTCTCGGCATATTCCTCTATGTCCTTCAAAATATCTGTGTCATAGCCTAAATCCGTTTTGTTACCCGCAAGAATCTGCGGTCGCAAGGCAAGCTCGGGACTGTATTTATGCAGTTCCGAGTTAATTTTTTTTATATCCTCAAGCGGGTTCTCCCGCTCTGTTTCCGAAGCATCAAAAAGATGCAAAACAAGCCTGCAACGGTCTATATGACGCAAAAAATTATGCCCCAATCCGGCACCCTCGGAGGCACCCTCGATGAGCCCGGGAATATCCGCTACCACAAAACTCTGCTCGTAAACGGTAACGACACCCAGCATAGGTGTTAGGGTTGTAAAATGATAGTTGGCTATTTTGGGGGTCGCTGAGGATATACGGGAGAGCAGAGTGGATTTCCCCACATTCGGGAATCCGACAATGCCCACGTCCGCAAGCATTTTCAGCTCGAGGGTAAGCTGCCGTTCCTCTCCCGGCAAACCGCTCTTCGCAAACCGGGGAGCCTGCCTTGTGGAGGTGGCAAAATGCGTATTTCCCCAGCCCCCGTTACCTCCCCTTACTATGATAAAAGGCCTGTCGTCCGACATATCCTTTATGACCGCACCGCTTTCCTTATCCCTTATAACCGTTCCGGGAGGAACGGTTATTGTCAAATCGTCTCCGCTCTTTCCGTGGAACTTGCGCTTCATACCGTCCGCACCGTTTTCGGCGACGAATTTTCTTCGTTTTTTAAACGCAAGCAGGGTGTTTTCTCCCTCATCCACAACAAAAACCACATCACCGCCCTTGCCGCCGTCCCCTCCGTCCGGTCCTCCCGCCGAGACATACTTTTCCCGCCTGAACGAAACGCAACCGTTTCCGCCGTTGCCCGCCTTTACAAATATATCCACCTTGTCTATAAACATACCGGTCACCTTCCTCAGACTTCTTGATAAAAAAATATAAAGAGCAGCCGGTTTACAGTCCGGCGTACTCTTTATGATAAACCACAAAAACTAATCGGCGTCTGTAGCGTAAACGCTCACCTTTTTTCTGCCGCCCTTGCAGGGCTCAAACTTAACTATGCCGTCAATAAGCGCAAAAAGGGTATCGTCCGAGCCTCGTCCGACATTTTCACCCGGATGAATCTTTGTGCCCCTCTGACGCATAAGTATATTGCCTGCCAAAACGTTCTGTCCGTCTGCACGCTTTGCGCCCAGACGCTTGGACTCGGAGTCCCTTCCGTTTTTAGTAGAACCGACACCTTTTTTATGTGCAAAAAATTGTATTGTCAATCTAAGCATTGTATTTACTCCCTTTCCGTTGAATTCTTAACCGTTACATTGATGTTTTCGGGATAATCCCTTTGTAGGGACTTAAGCTCCTCAAAAAAGCCCTTTATAAGTCCCATGGAGGGTTGGTGGCTGTTTTTTAGTAAAAAGCTCACCGATACATTATCCTCGTTTACGTTCACGGCTGCTTTTTGAACATAAACCTCGCAAACAGTATTGACAACCAGCATGGTCATGGCACTCACGGCGGCACATACTATATCACTGCCGGACTCGGAGTGCATAGAATGCCCCGTTATATCAAACCCAAGGTAATTGCCACTATAAGTCCAAAAAACCGCCTTAATCATCTGTACTTATACCGCTATTGATGTTATCTGAAGCTTGGTATACGGCTGTCTGTGTCCCATATGCTTCTTCTGATTCTTCTTGGGCTTGTAGCGAATTATGCGGATTTTCTTTCCCTTTCCGTTCTTAACGACATTTGCCGTTACGGTAGCCGAAACCGTGGGATTACCTGCAGAAAAACCTTCACCCGTGGAGACGGCAAGCACCTTATCAAAGGTATAAGTATCACCCTCGCTGACATTGAGCTTCTCCACGAAAATAATATCGCCCTCGCTGACCTTATACTGCTTTCCTCCTGTTTCTACAATCGCAAACACGAAAGCATCCTCTCTTTCTTTTCAAGACTCGCTGCTTAGAGGTATATGCGTTTTCATTGAAAAAACGCATATTTGTAAAGAACCCCATACATGCGGCAAATGAAAGTTTAACACAAAAAAGGCGGTATGTCAAGGGTTTGTTCCGTTATTGTTAGCTTTTGACGAATTATTTACATTATTCTGGTTTTTTTCTGCGGCAATCATGTCCTTAAGTGCGCTTATAGCATCCCCCAAACCTCCGATACTGTCTATAAGTCCTATTTCCACGGCGTCCGTTCCTTCTATCATCGTTCCGATATCGGTGGTCATCTGATCGGTTTTGGTCATAAGCTCCCGTATTTTTGCGGCGGAAGCGTTTGAATTGCGGACGACAAAATCAATAATCCTCGCCTGCATTTTATCGAGGTTTATGAAGGTCTGCGGAACGCCTATGACAAGCCCATTTAGACGAACCGGATGCAGCGTCATGGTCGCACTCGGTACGATAAAGGATTTTTTCGCGGAAACGGCAAGCGGAACGCCGATTGAATGACCGCCCCCAAGAACTAAAGAGACAGTAGGCTTTTTCATTCCGGCGATAAGCTCGGATATTGCCAGCCCTGCCTCCACATCACCGCCGATGGTGTTTATCAGCACAAGGAGTCCGTCTATCTGCTCGCTTTCCTCAACCGCAAAAAGCGTGGGGATGCATTGCTCGTACTTGGTGGATTTTGCTTGAGGTGATGCCATAAAATGACCCTCTATATGACCGGCGATTATTAGGGCGTGAATACTTCCGTCGGAGGAATGGGTTGTAATGCTCCCGCTTTGCAATATATCGCTGCTTTTTTCCTCCGGTGTTCCCTCGCTCTCTCTGCTCGGATTGTTCCCATCGGGGTTATTCTGCATAAAGGCACTCCTATCTTTTGTTTTTGTTCCTGCATTTTTGTATTATTCGCAGTCAGTATTAAAAATATGCCTTTACCGAAAAAAGGTATTGCAAAATAAGCCCTTGCATGTTATAATTCTTGAGCGTGCCGAGAGTATTCAACAATCAATACGGAGAGGTATCGAAGTGGTCATAACGGGGCTGACTCGAAATCAGTTTGAGAGCAATCTCACGAGGGTTCGAATCCCTCCCTCTCCGCCAAAAAAGCCTGCAAGCATGTGTGTTTGCAAGCTTTTTCATATACAATGGTTTATTAATAAATCTTCACGATCCATGATAACAAAACCAAATGTTATCATGGATTTTTAGATAACACAAAAATTATTCCTTATTTTTCAGAAAGAGCTAAACCCGTCCTTAAGCGCAAATTGTTGTAAAAATGTTATAAAATCATGCAAAAGAATCCTGTAAAGAGAAACGGCAGAATCGCTTGCCACAGTGAAAAACATCCGGAATGTTCTCGCGGCACTTTATTTTGCCGACAAACAGGATGAAGTTATGCTTTTGCTTCATTCTCTTCATGATTTGCTCGGGATGGAATATCCCAAAGATTTTTTGATAATCGAGCAAAACGAAGATGCACGAAGAATTCTTATCAACGAATTTCTGTTGGACATCGACGATTTGATGTACGATTATCAAGTAGAACGATAATTTTTATAGTAGAAGATAAAAGGGACGTTCTGGAAAACAGAGCGTCTTTTTA
>CAZGJQ010000119.1:0-5023 GCA_964525815.1 uncultured Oscillospiraceae bacterium | reverse complement strand
TGCAATATTTTACATAAACAAATGCAAATAAGACAAAAAGTAGGTATTGTAAGGAGGTAAAACGGCTTATATATGAAACCGATTATTGATCTTAACTCTGTAACTAATGAATATGGAGTTGGCAACCTGAAATTACTCGCTGTTATCATTTTAGGTCTCTTTGGAGCCGGTAAGTTAACTATTCTAAATCTTCTTGGCGGCATAAACTATACCACTGATAGTACCATTTATGTTGACGGTAAAATATTGTCGTATTATAGGACGATGAGTGTTGATATGTTTGATAACAGAATAAAATAGCACAAATGACGGGAGATATTTTCCCAAAGATTCCGCGACGAGCAGAGGGTATACTCAATCGGTATAAATAAGTAATGTGAATACACTTGGAAAGAGGGTGAGGGTAAATATGCCGGAAAAAATGACTGTGTTGAAAGCGCGGATGCTTATACGACTTTTGGAAATGGAAGAACCGCAATGCATGGTTACTCAGCTTGCAGAGACCTTTTGTGTAGCTAAATCCACAATCAGCCGTACGGCAGACTGGTGCGAAGAAAATAATATGATAAAACGAGGCGAGGGACGTTCTTTATCTCTGACTGCTCACGGTAAGCAGCTTGCCGAGACCTACCGACAAAAGAGAGAGGCTGTTTTGAGCTGGCTTTTATCTGAAGGTGTTTCCGGAAAATCTGCGGAGCATGATGCCATGCTTTTTGCATTGAGCGGCTCTTCCGAGTCAGCGCTGCTCTTTGCTAAGCTTGAGGAGATGCGGCGGTTAAGAGAACGGTTCCGCAACAGGATTATATTGAGCGGAAAGGAATTTTGCGAGGCATTAAAGGACGGGAGCTATTCCGTTCCGGTTATTTTTTACAAAATTTCCGGCAGCGAAACGCAATGCCTTTCGCTTTCAATGGCAAACGAAGGGTTTGAGCATCCCGGAGAGCTGGTCGTAAAAAACGGCAAAGGACTTATTGTCTTAAAGGCAAAAGCGATTGAAAAAACATCCATACTTGGAGGTATTAAGGTCAAGGGTACATTACAGACCTTAAAATACAAAGAGGGCAGCGGTTTTAGAGAAGCGGGGAAAGAAGGTGATACTTTTTATCTTCCTGCTTCAAGTTTGAGCTTTTTAAATATCAACGCAAAGCATGTTGTCCAAGGTTGCGTGGAATTGAAAATGTCCTGCAGCGTAGGAAAGCTGCATATGCCGGAAAGTTCAGCAATATTTACTATATTTTTTTAGGTGGTCTGTAGTAATTATGTTAATACCGATGTTTTTTCGATTAGCTGTTGCGTCCATGCAAAACCGCTTGTTTTAAGCATTTTGAGTAGGAATTAATTAAGAAAAGCATTGTATGTTGCGGGGTGCGAACAAAATCAACAGTTGACATGAGAAAACAAACCCTATAATATAAATAGAGGAATAGAAAAAGGGCATTTTATTTTTTGCAGCAAAGTTAGCATATGCTAACCTAATAAATCAGCTATTTTTTCAAAGAGTAAGGAGTTATTTTATAACATGAAGAGAGAGTATAACAGGAGCAGGCTGGCAAGCATTATAAGCGTAATGATTCTATTGTGCGTGCTTTTCGTTTATCCGTTTTACGGTGCTAATGCCTCGGCTTCAGTAGCCGAATTTGATGAAATGGAGGAAGGTATATATAGCATAGATGCGACGCTGAGCTGTTATGTAAATGCCATGGGAGGTATTGAGTTTGGAGCACCCTTGCTCACGAGTGCTTTTATCACAGTTGATCATATTAAAAATACCTTTATAACACTCACATTTACAAAGAGCAGTATTACTATTTATGGTATAACCTGCGATATTTTTATCGATGCACAGCCATTGAATGCTATGGATGACAGAGGGGTGAAAAACGGTACAATCGGTTATTATGATAAGGATGGAGAGCTTATAACAAATGATGTGAGATTTACTTTAAGCAGTGACACTGCACTTAACACAGCAAGCGAGGATGTTTTTTATGTAGAAACTATCACATTCCCAATTAACTATGTGGAAGATACATACAACCTCGCCATTTATATAAACAGTAATGTTATGGGTGTACAGTTCTGTAACAGCAATGATAAAGCTACCGCCGCAACATATCCGGCTGTTCTTAAGGTAGACTGGAATAAATTTTACGGGCAGGATACTTCACCGTCAGAAGCAGGGGAAGACGAAAGCAGTAATACCGCTACCGTCATGGAGGAGGAAGGTCTTAATATACACTACGCAGACGGAGCAAATACGCTCAATGACGGGAAAGAGCAGCAAATTAAATCCGAAACAAAAAACCCGAACAGTACAGTGCTCATTATTGTTGGAGCAATTGGCGTTACATTGGTCATTATAGGAACGGTTATTCTGATAAGCACAAAAAAAGCTAAGAACAGGGAGCAGTTCGTATGAGAAAAATCACTTCTTTAATACTGATTATTATTCTACTGTGGATGAGTGGTTGCGCCTCCATGAAAGCACAATCAGATGAGGATCATAAAGGGGAAAACATAAAAATCGTCGCAACCTCTGTTGCAATATGCCAGATACTGGACAGGCTTGGTTACGATCATGTGATAGGTATTCCCGACACCGCTTCCTCTCTACCGCAAAGGTATGCCGAACTCCCTACCGTCGGGCTACCCATGACCCCAGACTATGAAAAAATCAAAAGTCTCTCTCCCGATCTTGTTCTGTCCCCAAAAACATTGGAGGAGAGCCTTTCAAAGGATTTTACCGCCGCTGGTATAAGCTCGGCTTTTCTTGATTTAAGCAGCGTCGAGGGTATGTATAAAGCCATAAAGTCGATAGGCGGTTTATTAGACTGCGAAGAAGAAGCTCTTCTACTGATTGGTGAATATGAAGAATACATAGCAAACTATGAGACGCAGATTAACGATCAGCTCGACACTCTTTTATTAATGGTATTTCCGGATGGGTTTTACCTGGTGTCTACCGAGAACTCATATGTGGGTAATCTCATTAAGCTTGCAGGGGGGAAAAATGTATATGGCAGTAATTATAAAGGAGACGAAAACGGATTTGCCAGCATAAATCCCGAGGATATTGTGCAAAAACCCCCTGATATAATACTTATTTATGCCCATTACAACGAAGAAGCCGCGTTTGCCTTTATGAGAAAGGACTTTGAAACCAATCCGGTATGGCAATATTTTGATGCTGTCCAAAAAGGGAATGTTTATTATCTACCGTCTGACAAATTCGGTATGAGTGCCACGTTATCATGGACGCGGTCACTTGATTACCTCAGCCCTATCTTATATGGAGAGTAGGAAGAGCGGAGTGAGAGCACACTCGAAATTAAATTTATTCTGCTCTTTCGGAGTAACGATAGCCGCTATTTTGATTTTGTTTTTCTTTGCTATAAATACAGGAGGATTAAAAACTACGGTACCTGAGCTTTTTCAAGGGCTTTTCCTCAGATACGACCAGACTGTGGCTATCATTCTTGAACTGCGTTTTCCGCGCATTATTGTAACATTGCTGGGCGGCGCCTTAATGTCTGTTTCGGGTGTGCTAATGCAAGCGGTAATGAAAAATCCTCTTGCTGATCCTGGAATAATCGGGATCAGCTCAGGGGCTGCTCTCGCAGCACTTATCGTTCCTTCATTCGCCCCCACTTTGGTTGCTTTTACTCCGTTGTTTTCTTTCTTGGGAGGTATAATCGCATTTGCGGTGGTTTACATACTGGCATATAACGGCGAAATCAATCCGGTAAGACTTATTCTCGTCGGTGTTGCTGTAAATGCGGTTTTTACGGGGCTATATGATGCCTTCGGCGCAATGGGCGGTGGCACAAATACAGCATATGGCATTATAAACGCAAATATCTCGCTTAAAACATGGGATGATGTCAGGTTGCTCGGTATTTATACCCTTATAGGCGGTATAATGTGCTTTTTCATCCTTGAAAAATGCAATTATCTTATGCTTTCAGACCAGACGGCTCAATCTCTCGGTATAAATGTTGGAAGAACAAGGACAGCTGTTTCTGTTATTTCTGTCATGCTGGCAAGTATATTTGCGTCGGTTATAGGTTCGGTGAGCTTTTTGGGACTGATTGTACCTCACATCGCCCGTCTTGTAGTGGGAAGTGACCATAAAAAACTTATTCCTTACAGTGTCCTGCTCGGCTCGTTTGTGTTCCTTTTTGCCGATACGGTCGGAAGAACAATTGCTTACCCATATGAAATAAGCTCTTCTATTATTATGTCTGTGATCGGCGGTCCTATATTTATCATTCTTCTTAAAAGGAGCCGAGGACTGTATGGGGGATAAAGGAATACGAATATCCGCAAAAAAGCTCTCGTTTTCCTATGGAAAAGACGCTGATGCTATACGCAATGTGAGCTTGGATTTGTACGGCGGAAAAATAACAGCTCTTGTTGGCGCGAACGGCTGCGGCAAATCAACACTTTTTGGTCTCTTAACAGGTGGTCTTAAACCTTGCTCCGGCACGGTATATCTAGACGAAACTCCGATAGAAAAAATAAAGCGGCGAGATTTCGCAAAGCAGGTTGCCGTTGTTCATCAAAACAATAGTGCGCCTGATGATCTTACGATACGCAGACTGGTGTCTTTGGGGAGAACACCATACAGAAGTCTTTTTTCGCGATCTTATAGCAGCGAGGATAATGAAGCGGTCATGCGTGCGCTTGCGTTGACCGATACCGAAAAGTATGCCGACCGAATGATTTCGCAGTTATCCGGAGGACAAAAGCAGCGTGTCTGGCTGGCTATGGCGCTTGCTCAATCCACCGACATACTTTTGCTGGATGAGTTTACTACATACCTTGATATACATTATCAGCTTGAGCTGTTAAGCGTTATTAAGGATTTGAACAAAGACAGGCATATTACGGTTTTGATGGTTATGCATGACATAAATCAGGCTCTGGAGTACAGCGATGAAATTATCGTGATGACTCAAGGCGAGGTTTTAGATTGCGGACCAACGGATAGAATCGTAACAGAGAGTACATTGGACAAAGCCTT
>CAZGJQ010000118.1:0-5064 GCA_964525815.1 uncultured Oscillospiraceae bacterium | reverse complement strand
TATCGATATTACCAGCCATACACTCGTCAATCATCCGGTTGAATTCCTCACGCTTCTTAGTATTGGTACCGGAAATGCCGTCGTCCGCAAATATTCCTGCCAGCACCCAGTCGGGGTGACCTTGTATGTAAGCGGTATAATGCTCAATCTGTGTGTCATAGCTGGTAGCCTGCTCCTCGCTGTCCGTTGAAACACGACAATAAGCAGCCACACGCAGCTTTGGTTTTTCTTCGTCCGCATTCTTTTGAGCGTGCCTTCTCGCCGGAATCACGGTGACATTTTTACTGACTGCCATTCTCGTTCACCTCCAATTCTATCAAACTATATGCATATTCCGCCTGCCCGAATGGGTCGTCGAATTCTTTTGTTCCAACTTTTATATGAAACGCATTAGGATAGACTACCTCTTTTTCTTGTTTAGGCTTTCTGGTACGATTAAGTCTTTCCGACCGCATAATTCGTTCTGCCTCGGCAGTGTAGAAAGTGTCTTTGTCAATAATCGGCGGATAAAACTCGTCACCCAGATAACGGGCGTTTCGAAGCATTCTACCGATTCCCGCATGGAAGGCTGTTATGCCCGCTTTTTTTGCGGCTGTTTCCATTGAGTCACCAGACAAGTAGGAATGAAAAAGGGTCTTTATTTGCTCGGCAGCTTCTATATCAATAACCGCTTTTCCGTTTTCAATACGGTAGCCAAATGGTGTATGACTCATTTATCTCACCAGCCTTTCTTTCAATGTAATGCCGCTTTTTAATTCGAATCCAATCTCCGACCGGGAATAAACAATAATCCGTTCAACAAAGCGTTTGAATACATCTCCGTCAAAGCTCTTCAGCATCGATGCCTTGGTAGTATACTGCAATAGGGCGCTGACCTCACTTAGGTTTTGGAAGTCGTTATTCAGGAATCTGGTTATTGATTCTTTTTGGCGGCGTAATCGTTCTGCCTCTTGTAACAGTTCATTATTGCTCTTCTTATAAATGGCTGGTTCAAGATAACCTTTGGTCATAAGCCCCACCAGTACATTTCGCTGTTCCGCGTTTTCTTCGAGTTTCCTGTCAAGCACCTGAATGTTCTCCAGAGTTTCATCGGAGCTCATTCCACGCAGACTTATGAGCAACGGCTTGAGGACGAATTCATGTCCGAAAATGAGCTTGTTCATCATGGTGACAAATGCGTATTCACAATCTGACTCCGGCACATATTTCATAGAGCATTTCTTGATGTTTGCGATATGGGCGGAGCAGCACCAAGCAATTCTATGTCTGCCACTTGAGTGGATTCTGCGCTTAAATGTTCCTCCGCACTGACCGCAGATGATTTTGCCTGAAAAGGGATAACGGTTCTGATACTTTTTGTTCTGCCTTTCCAATCCTTTTTCCTTACCGCGCTGTTCGATAATATCCTGTGCGGCTTCAAAATCCTCATGGCTGATAATCGGCTCATGATGGTTCTTTACAAGGTACTGCTCCTTCTCGCCATTGTTATTGTGCCGGTTAAAACAGTCATCGGTATATGTCTTTTGAAAAATTGCGTCGCCTATGTATTTTTCGTTGCCGACCATCCCACGTACCGTTGTTGCCGTCCAGCGACCGCCTTTTTTAGTCGGTACTTTTCGGCGGTTTAACTCGTTAGCAATTTTGTGCGTACCCTTGCCGGATAAAACTTCAGCGAAGATAAAACGGACAATTTTAGCTTGAGATTTATTTAAAACCATATCTCCATCCACATTGTCGTAGCCGTAGGGCGGATAGGATATTTTAAATGTGCCGTTTTGAAACTTGCGCTTTATAGACCATTTGCTGTTCTCGGATATGGAGGCCGACTCGCTTTCAGCCAGTCCAGACAGGATTGACAGCATGAGTTCGCTTTCCATAGACCCTGTGTTAATATTCTCCTTCTCGAAATAAATGAACACGTCAAGGGCAAGCAGCCTTCTGACCAACTCCAGACAGTCGGTTGTGTTACGAGCAAATCTGCTGATAGACTTCGTTACAATGAGGTCTATTTTTCTGCTTTCACAGTCGGACATCATCCGAAGCAACTCGGGTCGTGTTTCCTTTTTAGTTCCCGTGATGCCTTCGTCATAATAAAGCCCTGCAAACTCCCATTCAGGGTTTGCATTGATGTAAGATTCGTAATGCTTTATTTGCGTATCCAGACTGACGAGTTGCTCATCGCTGTCGGTAGACACACGGCAGTAAGCCGCAACCTTTAGCTTGGAGTGCTCAGTCAAATCGACTGTGTTTTGAGCAATTTTCGTTACCTTTTTCAAATTCTCACCTCCTTGGTCAGTGTCACATATTACCTCTGAAACGAAGTAATATCAACGATTTCAGAGCATAATCTCAGCTAATAATGGTGAGAAAGTTTTGCGGTTTAACTCGGTTATCTTGTTGAATTCTGACAAGGTAATTAAGCCTTTCTCAAGCATAGAAGTGAGTATTTGTTGTGCTCTCACATAGTCAACCTCGCGCTGCATTTGCTCCTGCGGAGTTGTGTTCATTACACCATCGATTTTTTGCCCTTCGCTAATAGGGCAACGCACCAAATCAAGTTTTTGTTCATTAATCATGAAAAACCACCTCCTCGCTATACGGAGAAAAGTGGTGCGTTTTATACACCTATAAATAAAAAAAGCCCGCAGAGTTTTATATGCTCTGCGGGCTTGGTACTTGGTTTATTACGAATATTTAATAAAAGCATCGGTAAATCCTGCCGCCTTGACTTTGGCGAGCATTGCATCGGCATTTGCTTTAACACTGTATGCTCCAACCTGAACGCGATATAGCTTTTTCGGCTCAGCAGGGGCAGGTGTGCTGACCGGATTAAGTAGTTTTTTAACATCAGCACGGAATGTGTCCATAGACTTTCCGTGCTTCGGGAACCAATTTCGCGGGTCGCCATGGTTGGATGCGATCCCTTTCTGATATCCCTCATAATGCCCAATGATATCCTTTTCCGTCAAACCATATAGCTTACAGAGATACGCGCAGAGCTCAACGGCTTCCGTGTAAACCTTATTGAAATAGGGTGCATCTGTAAGGCCATCCTCGCAGATTTCAAATCCGATATGTGTATCATTCGCCGAGCCTCCTGCGTGCCAACCACGGTGGTTCCATGGTAAGGTCTGATATGTTGCAATAGAGCCATCCGCAAGTTTACCGATGAAAGCATGAACGCAAACCTGTCTGCCGTCCGGTCTATCTTGGTTCCAATGGTTGTTGTATTGGTTCTTACCAAGAAGACCGTCATCGGGACCGACATAGCGTCTAAGGTTTGGGTTGTTCGCTCCGGTGCTATGAACAATAATGCCCTTTGGCAAGATGGTTCTGCCCGCCTTGTAGCAGGCATTGTTGGTGAATATCAGCTTATTCAGGTTCATGGTTCGTTTCCTCCTTTACTGTGAAGCTGAGCGAGTATATCCTTTAGCTTCTGCGGTATGGGCAGACCGATATGTGCGGCGTTTTCGAGTATGGACACACCTTCGTTAGAGAGATAAAAGAAAATGACAGCTGTCCGTATAACAGAGCCGTCACCGAGTACACTTTTATCAATGATGTGTCCGATTGCCACCAGCGAGAAGATAAGCACCTTCTTGAAGATACCTCTAAACCCGATATCGCTGGACAGCTTTTTATCCACTATGGCACACATGATACCGGTCAGATAATCAATGACCACAAAGGTAACCAACGCATACAAAAAGCCATCCCACCCTCCGAGAAAATACCCGAGCCAGCCGCCGATCGCGGCAATGCCGATCTGAATCCAGTTCCAAATTTCCTTCATTTAAATTGCTCCTTTTCTGATTTTGTGTATATGAAAACGGCACTCCAAAAATCAGAGTGCCGTAACGCAAAAATATATTATGATATCACCACATTGTTTTGCTTAGACGTGCTGCCAAGCTGAGAAACATAATCCCTAAGAAGTGCCTTGCCCTTTCTGCCGGAGCTGTCAACCACAAATTCTGTTATAAACCCATCTTTTCCGAAACGATGACGAACGCTTGTGACAGTGCCGATTTTACTGGATTTGCCGTTTGTCTCAACAAGTTCAATCTCATCCCCGATAATAAGCTGCGGTGTGAATATCCCAACGAAGCTTTCAATCCTGCCGCTTATGGCAATCAAGTTTGCCAACTCCTCAGCATATGCCGTAAGCTCCGCAGCGCTTGTTCCATCTGGGACAGTTACATACATCGTCTTGTTTTGTGGTGATACCCACCACTTATGGGGAGGTAGAGTAACAAAAACCGACTGGCTGGGTTCTTTACATATAACACAGACATTGTTGTAGGTTGCTTCGTCGGAGTATTCCACATTAAAGGAGAAGCAGGTTCTGTCCCTTTCAAACACATAGATTGACGACTGCTCAAAGCGGCTGTCGGTTATAGGTGCGATGCCAACGATACCGTCTGTGTTCTCCCGTAGCTGCCAGCCGGGAAGCAGCGAAACAACCTGCTCAATACCTGTCTGCAAATCGGTATCCGGCTCAAAGGTAAGCTTCCATGTTTTCGAGGTATCACTTACAAAGTAATTCTCAATACCGGACAACTGAAGAATAGCTTCAAGGTTTGCTCTCAGATTAGCATTCTGAAAGTTGTTGTTATCATCAAAGTTCTGTTCTTTTAAAAGCTTACCGATACTGTTTCGTGCCACAACTGAAATGCTCTCGTCCGGGTAGGATGTGTTCGCTCTATCGATATAGAACCGACCGAGCGGCAACCATGCGCTGTTTCCCATCGTGAAACCTATTTCAAGCATCGTGTTTGGCATGATAACCGAACGATGCCTGCCCACAAGCTCACCGCCGAGGTTTATAAAGGATATGCTAAGCTGTGATACCGGACTGTCCTTGGTAAAAGAAATATTCCCATCAACAAGTGCCGCCGATACATCAAAAGGCAGCATGTACATAACAAACCGATGCGACTGCTCACTGCTCCAAAATCCGTAAGCACCATGATGTGCTACCTTTTTTAGTTGAGGCTTGCTTACAGCCAAATCAGCCGACACCCTGCCTTTTTCAGTGTAGGAAAGCTCGTCATACAATCCCAT
>CAZGJQ010000117.1:0-5128 GCA_964525815.1 uncultured Oscillospiraceae bacterium | reverse complement strand
AAGTCAAACGCTCCGCAGAAGTAGTCCTCCGTTCCGGTTCCGCAGATAGTGGGGAACTCCTTGTCTCCGTCAAGGAAGAATTTTATTTCGCCTTCTCCCCACCAGCCGTTGTTGTTTACTCCCCAGTACATATAGGTTCCCACATACTGACCCTTGCCCTTTACGCCGTCCAGAATCGTATAGACCTCCTTGTAGGGTACGGGGTTTACACGGCGGAACTGTGCGTGAAAGTAGGCGCAATCCTCCGGAATTTTTGTCAGTATATAATCCACCTGATAGAACAGCACGATGTCACCGTGCCATAGATTTTCGACGGTTATACGGCAGCGCTTGCGGAAGGGCATCTCCCAGTAGCAGTTGAATCCCCTTCTCGGGTTGACACAAACGGGCAGAGAGGAAAGGGAGTTGTGGGTTGTGGTGTCCGCCGTCGCAAAGAAATCGCCGATCGGGCATTCCACAGACGGATATTCGTTATCCTCATAGTAAATCCTGATGATGAGCAGGCGGGGACGAGGCGAGGTCTCGGTCATCCAGATGTGCTTGATTGCGCCCATTCCCTCAATGTCCGCAATGGTGGTTTCCTGTCCTGCCTTCACATGAATGGCGGGGGAAACCTTCCAGCCCTGACCAAGCTCCCGTGCTGCGTTTGCTCCGAACCCCTCGGTAGCCATTCCGCCCTTGCCTTTTTCTCCCCTGACGTTTTCCGCAGAGATTGAGCGGCTCTTTGCGTCCGAGAGCTTTGCGATGTCAGACAAACCCTGACAAATTCCGTTAAACATTTTTGTTCCTCCGAATATTTTCGTTTTATATGTGTCTTGATGATAATACCTTGAACTCCGGCTTTGTTATGTAGGAGCAGTACTGAATTTTCCCGTCGAAATTGAGTATATTTTTGAATCTGTATACTAAAACCGGAAATGAGATATATTCCAAAACATTTTTTTTGGAAACCCACATAACATCGCTGGTTTCGTTTGAAGTTCGCAGTTCGCCGTCTTTATAGTCGCATATAAAGTCAAACATTACTTTTGTTGGTACAGGTGTTACTCCGTCATGATAAATATACTGTCCTACATTTGAATAAACTCCGCATAAACAACGAACTGAAGCGTTTACCCCGCTTTCTTCCATTATTTCACGCAGCACGCCTTCTTCCAGATTCTCGCCTACCTCAATCTGTCCTCCGGTTGCATCCCATCCTCTGTGATGTGTTCTTACAATCAGAATATTTCCTTTGTTATCAAATACATATCCGGCAGCGGCAACTATATGCGTAGGCCATGGCATATCATATTACTCCCCTCTTCAATACACTATATGCAGCTCAAACGGTTTTCCTATTCGCTCTGCGTATTTTACGGTGTAGTTTGTTCCGCCCGAGCTGCCGTCCCAAATTGCGATAACAATGTCGGCGTTTTCTACTATCAGCTTGTCCCGCATAAGCGGCGCACTCTTTCCGTACCTCTCGTAATCGGGACGTATAATCTGCTTTTTTATCCGCTTGCGGTCGGCGTATTTCTCAGCTATTCTGTCCACGCCGGAGGCGCCTCCGGTTATGAGCAGGGTTATCCCCTTTGGGATAAAACGGTCTATGTCTATATTGGTAATCGACCTTGAGCCGATAACGGCAACCTTCATCTTTTTATCCTTCTTATTAGCTTAATAAAAAAGGTTCTCACATATAACCTAAGATATGCGGTATGTACATATATAAAAGCGTACAGCCTGTGTGGCAGACCTTTTACCCGTACGGCTCTTCCGTTTTTCGTGTATTCGGTTACTACACCGATAATCATATCGTCGGTAACCGGATATTCCTTAATGATCTGATGGTCGCCTCTGCATACATAACCGTCCGGCGTTACCTTAATGATACGGTGCAGCACAAAAGCGCCGTCAGACCGCCGGTATAACGGTATATCGTATTTTTTCAGCGGAAAAACGGGCTTTACAATGCAAACGGTGTTTTTCCCGTCGTCCAGCATGGGCTTCATGCTGACCCCGTTGGTTACAAAGCTTGCACTGCCTCCGCTGTCCAGCTGCTCCTTGATGAGAGGGTAAAGCTCGGAAAGTCTGTATTTTTTATTCAACTATCTCGGCATCCTTAAGCTTATTAATAAACCGCTTTACATCCGTTAGGGCGGTCTGCTCGTCTATGTCGTATTCCTCAAGCAGAGCCTGCACGAGCGTTTTTTCGTCCGCATTTTGCTCAAGGGTTCTCCAGAGCAGCGCACCGGTCTCGTTAAGCGTTATCATTCCGTTAAAATCAACGCTTCCGCCTACGTTCACAACAATATTGTTACCCGCAACCTCTTTTAATACATATCCTTCTTTAATTTTCATTAGTATCTAACCTCCGTTCTGCCCGCAAAGCGGCATAAAATAGCGTTAAAATCCCGCCTTCATTGCGTTATATGAGCACTCCACCGCTTGCTTGCTTATATTACAGCAAAATTTGTAAATAGGTATATCAGTCAGCAGCTTGTCAAGAAGGGTCATCAATTCGTTTATGCTGCTGGCGGGGCGCAGTGTTTGTTCTAAAACAAGGGGGAGTGCCTCCTTGGTGTCAATCCGTTTTATACTGTTGGTGCTCGCCCGCTCAAGAAACGCTATTCCCTTAAGCGGTACAATTCTGTTTATGTTTTGAGCCGTTTTGCCGCTCCAGGGAGTTCCGCAGACCTTGAAAACGCCGTCAATAAGGCGAAGGGCGGGCTTGTCGTCGTTTATTATATATGCACGTTCGCCGAAATAACGCAGCCAGAGCGAGGTGTGTGTGGACTTTCCGGTACCGCTTTTTGCCGAAAAAAGATAAGCCTGTCCGTCCACAACCACCGCCGAAGCGTGCAAAATCAGCCCCATAAACCGTAAGAGCTGCTCGTAAAACACCGCTCCGGAAAAAATATACTCGCAGCTGTCAAGGGTGAGGTGAGGGTTCCGCTCCTGTTCCTTTTTTAAAAAGGATTCGGAAAGGCTGATGGTTATATCGGCGTTCTGGTCGGTGTTAATCTCATAGGGCAGCGACTGGGTCGAGAGGGTTTTTTCCTTCGGCTGCATTTCGACTATAAGAGAGGCGACCGAGTACTTTTTCATTCTTCAAAAATTTCCTTTTTGTAAACATTGTGCTTTAATTATATATGCGCTCCCCTCTTTTGTCAACCGAATAAGGGATTATTTTATCCTTTATTTATTGATTTGTATTGCCTTTTTTGGTATAATCCTTTAGAAGGCATTGATTTGAAGGGAAGCAATAAGTATGAAATATATTATTCTGGTCGGAGACGGTATGGCGGATGTGCCCATGAGGGAGCTTGGAGGCAGAACTCCGCTCAACGCTGCGGACAAGCCGGGGATGAATTATCTTGCGCAGAACGGTATTAACGGTAGGGTGTTTACGGTTCCGGAGGATATGACACCGGAGAGCGACACCGCGAACCTTGCGTTAATGGGCTATGACCCCAGGAAGTATTCAAAAGGTCGTTCTCCGCTGGAGGCATTAAGTATGGGGATTGAGATGCAGCCGGAGGATACGGCGATAAGAGCCAACCTAGTGGCCTTGTCGGACGACAGCCTTCCCTATGAAGAAAAAACAATGCTTGACCACTCGTCCGATGAGATTCCGACTGACGAGGCAAGGGTTTTGATTGAAGCGGTGCAGGAGAGGTTCGGCAATGATTTTATGCACTTTTTTACGGGCGTAAGCTATCGGCACTGTCTTATCCGGAAGAACTGCCCGGATTTTACCGATTTTTCCCGTCCACATGATATACTGGACAAAAAAATAAAGGAATACTTACCTAAAAACGAGCAAAGCAAGCCTATGAGAACGCTTATGGAGGAGTCATATGAGCTTCTGAACAACCATCCGCTCAATCTTGACAGAGCAAAAAGAGGCTTGAAGAAGGCAAATTCGCTTTGGCTCTGGAGCCCGGGAAAAAAGCCGTCCCTGCCCTCCTTTAAGGAAAAGACGGGGCTGGATGCCTCGGTGGTTTGTGCGGTTGACCTAATAAAGGGTATCGGGCTCTGTGCGGGTATGAGGGCTCCTTTTGTGGAGGGTGCGACCGGAACTCTTGATACCGATTACGGGGCAAAGATGAGAGCCGCTATTAAGGAGCTTGAGAACGGATCTGATTTAGTGTATTTACACGTCGAAGCACCGGATGAATGCGGACACAGGGGCGAGCTTGAGAATAAAATAAAGGCGATTGAGCTAATCGATTCGTTGATTCTTGTCCCTTTGCTCGATTATATGAACAAGCATATGCAGCCCTATAGGATTTTGCTGGCTCCCGACCATCCCACTCCTATATATGCAAGGACGCATACCTTGGATGCTGTTCCTTTTGTCATATATTCGTCCGATAACAAGAAGCCGAGCGGCATAGAAGTATATGATGAGCAGAGCGGCGTTGCCGGAGGAGTATTAATAGAAAAAGGGGAGAACCTACTCGACTATTTTTTAAAGGCGTAGCCAAAAATAGGAAAGGTGGGTGGCGATAGAATATGAAAAAACAATTTTCCGCAGAGGTAAGGCTGGATTTTGCGTCATACCGCCGTTTTGCGGAGTTCCAGCTGTTTAAGGGAAGGAATCCGCTTTTTAAGAAAATATTTTTTTACGGCTTGGGTATGCTTTCGGCGTTGTTTTTGCTTTTTCTCGGAATAACAGAAAGAAACACCGGATTTTTGATGCTGGGCGGTATAGTGGTGCTCTGTGTCGCCATGTTTGCCTATATGACCGGGCAGGTGCCAAAAAGGCAGTTCAAAAAGGATAAGAGGCTGATTAACACGGCGCAGTATTATGTTTTTGCTCCCGATGGTTTTATTATCGAGATGAAGGGGGACGGCATTGACAGCAGGGAGGATGTTTTTTACGGAGACCTTTTCAAAATCTATGAGACGAGGGACGCTTTTTATTTATATGCAGATAAAATGAGTGCGTTTATTGTGCTAAAAAAAGACCTTCGGGACTTTACCCCCGAGCAAGCAAGCGAATTTTTAAAGAGCAAGGTACCGGATTATAAATATATAGTAACAAAGTGATAAACGCAGCAAAGCGGCACCGAAAACGGTGCCGCTTCAGACTGAAGACAAAGCTCGCTCAAAAAGGGTGGATTTTGTTGCGTTTTGCGGC
>CAZGJQ010000116.1:0-5137 GCA_964525815.1 uncultured Oscillospiraceae bacterium | reverse complement strand
AAAGCCCTGCGCGATGAGAAAAAGGAAATTGAGCAAAGCCTCAAGGACATTAATGTCGAACTGGAGGAAGTCGACGCTGTACTGGCTCAGCTAATGACGGATACCGAGACGCAGAATTTTACCCGCTCCGGTACCATGTTCTGCCTTACCAACACAACACGTGCATCGGCAACAGCCGATCGTAAAGACGATCTGTTCGAAGCGCTTCGCGCCGAGGGGCATGGCGGGTTGATTTATGAAACCGTCAATGCCAACAGCTTATCGGCTTTTGTTAGAGAACAGATTTCAGAAAACGATGATGTTTTACCTGACTGGCTCAACGGGCTAGTCAACGTATTTGAAAAAACAACCGTGGGCGTCCGTAAGGCGACCCGCAAATAAAGAAAGGACGAAAATACCATGAAAAACAATGAAAACAAAGCTCTTGCCACCAAGAACAGTGCGTTTATGGCACTGAAGGACTTTAACCTGAACGACGCGCTCAGCGAGGAGCTTTCCGGCCTGTCCGGCAGCTTTGAGCGTATAAAAATCCCTGCTGCCGGTATGACGGTGTTTGAAATCCCCGGCGAAAACACCGACAGCCCCGAAACCGTCAAGGAATTTTCTGCAGTAATACTACACCACCACCCGTTGTATGCCTATTATACGGACAAATATACGGGCGGTTCTAATCCTCCCGATTGTGGCAGCTTCGACGGCATCATCGGCGTGGGCAACCCCGGCGGCGATTGCTCCAAATGCCAGTTTAACAAATTTGGCTCTGGTGAAAACGGAGCGAAAGCCTGCAAAAACCGTCGCCGTATTTATCTGCTCCGAGAGGGTGAGATTTTCCCGATGATACTCTCCCTACCGACCGGATCACTTAAGGACTTCACCCGTTACATTATGCGGCTGCTCTCCAAGGGCAAGAAATCCAACGCCGTGGTCACGAAGTTCACACTCAAAAAGGCGACCAACAACAACGGCATCGCGTATTCTCAGGCGCAGTTTTCGGTAGATCGTAATCTGACGGTCGAGGAGTTCGCTCTCATTTCAGGGCTTACCGAGCAGGTCAAAACCTTCTCTTCTCGTGTCGGTTATGACATTGAATCCTCTGTTGATGTACCTGCCAATGTTGACCCCGAAACCGGAGAGGTCATTGAACCTCTCACCTAAATCACTAAAGCCGCAGGTCGGGTGGACATATCCCGCCCGGCCGTTGCGGCAGATTGGAGCTACTTATGGATTACAACATTATATATACAAGCAAAGAAATACACGCCTATATCGGCGATGCGGGCATCATCGCATTTGACTTTGAGACAGCACCGGACGATAACTGGCGTGACGAACCTAAGGCGGCACTGGACGCGCACAAGGCACATATCGTCGGTATTAGCCTTTCGTTTAAGGATGGCAGCGCCGTATACATCCCCCTCGCCCATAAAATCGGCACTAATGCTACTGACCCTGCCGATGTTTTGGAATATCTGCGAGAAGCTGTATTTGAAAATCCCAACGTGGTCAAGGTAGCGCACAACCTTTCCTTTGAAGCGATGTTCCTATATGCGCTAGGAATCGTTGTATGCGAGCCTTGCTACGATACCATCGCGGCAGCACAACTGACACTTAAAAACAAATTTGAGTTCCGCAACCTATCGGATAGCGGTTTGAAGCTACTTTCTACATCGCTGTTTGGTGCGGATATGCCGGATTTTGCTACCGTGACTGCTGGTCGTCTTTTTGATGAGATGGATCCCACCGATAACGAAACCCTGCGTTATGCCTGTGCTGATAGCGATTATACACTGCGGCTGTATCACAAATTCAACGACTGGTTTTATAAGAACATCTCTAGCCATAAGGACATCGTAGAGCGCGTGGAATCTCCAACTGCAGTTTATTGCGGTATGATGAAATATAACGGTGTGCCGATGAATGTGGCGGCGATGTTTGAAAGACAAAAGGAAGCCGTGCAAAAGCTGGTGGCGCTTCGTGCCGAAATTGACGAGATGACCGGCGGCGTGGACATCGGGGCAAATGCATCTACATCAGCGTTCAAGAAATATCTCTTTAGTGACCTTGGTCTTCCGGTACTGAAAACAACAGAAAAACATCAGGAAGCAGCGGACGATGCAACAATGATAATGCTCGTCGAATATTGCCGAGACAAGCGTCCGGAGCTTGTTCGCCTGTTTGAACTGGTGCAGGAATACCGTAAATGGGGAAAACTCAAAAGCACTTACATCGACGGGTACTTAACGCACATCAACACGGCGACGGGACGGATCCATCCCGACCTTATGCCGCTCGCAACGGAGACTGGGCGTTTTGCGTCGCGCAACCCCAACCTGCAAAACTGCCCACGCAAGGATAATGATCCGGTGGGTGTACGCAATTTCATCGTAGCACCGGAAAGTAAGCTGCTCATTTCATTGGATTTCTCACAGATAGAGCTTCGCGTTGGCGCATTCTATTGCCGCGACGAAAAGATGCTTGATACTTATCGCACCGGTGGAGATATCCACGCTCAGACCACGACCGTTATATACGGCATCCCCTTCAATGAAGCGCTCAACAAGAATGATCCTCATTACAAGGAGCGCCGCACCATAGCAAAGAACTGCAACTTCGGTGTGTTTTATGGTTTGTTTGCCGCTGGTTTGCAAAAGACGCTGCGCTTCAAGGCAGGACTTAACATCTCAAAGCAGGACTGCGAGGGAATCATTAGCAATCTGAAAGCGGGATATCCCGGCTTGACTCACTGGCAGGACGAAACAAAAAAACGAGCCACCAATACGCTATATGCGGAGACATGGCTTGGCCGCCGTAGATACATTATTGGCATTCTCTCCACCGACTGGGGCAAGCGCTCCTTTGCTGAACGCTGCGCTATGAATACTCCGATTCAAGGTACCGCCGCCGACATCATGAAACTGGCGATGGGACGTATCACCCAAGGTATCAAGGAACGTCCATGGCTTAAGCCTTTTTTGCAAATCCACGATGAGCTGGTATTTGAAATCCCAGCTGACAAGCTTGATGAAGCAGTTTCTTTTGTTAAAGCTTGCATGGAAGAGGTGCCCTTCACAGACTTCGACGTGCCGATCATCGCAGAGGCCGCATACGGAGCAAATTTTGGTGAGTTAAAAGAAATGGAGGGTGCGTGATGTGGATAGATAAATACAATTCGGAAGGATACCACGACCCTACGACATATATAGCAATGCGTAAAATATTGCGAGAAGAAATAAAGCGCCGCTATGGTACAGGATATCGTCCTCTCGTATTCATATGTTCGCCATTCGCCGGGGATATAAAAGCAAATACCGAGCGCACCAAAAACTACTGTCGATTCGCTGTAGAGCAATATGCAATCCCTCTCGCACCTCATCTGCTTTACCCGCAGTTTATGAATGAACACGACCCGGACAGCAGGAAACTCGGTCTTTTCTTCGGTCGTGTCTTGCTCGGAAAATGTCAGGAGTTGTGGGTTTTCGGCGACACCGTATCCGAAGGTATGAGTTATGAAATACGCAAGGCGCAGAAGAACAACATACTGATTCGGTACTTCACGGTAGAATGTGAGGTGAAAACGACATGACTTATCCAAAAGAGCTGATAGAACGAAATCAATGGGTTAACTGGCGGCTCATTCCTGATAAAGACGGTGGCAAGGATAAAAAGATGCCGTTTAACCCCATCTCGGGCAAAGGTGCTGCATCCAATAATCCTGCAACTTGGACGGATTATGCAACTGCCGTCGATGCAGTGGAACGTTATGGTTTTACGGGTGTGGGATTTATGTTCTCCAAGGATGATAATTTCGTCGGTGTGGATATCGACCATTGTTATGATCCCAAGACAAAGGTTTTTAATGATACCGCCAAGGCTATCATCGCAAGGCAGCCTACCTACATGGAGTTTTCGCCCTCCGGTACCGGCGTCCACCTTTTTTATAAAGGCAAAATACCTGGTACCGGCAACAAGAATACCAAGACTGGCGTGGAGATGTACGAGCATACACGGTACTTCACTATGACCGGCAAAAAACTGGAGTGTGCAACTGACACTGTCGCCGTTGATAACGGAGCGCTCAAATGGATCCACGAGACATATATCCGCCCTCCTAAAAGGCAAAAGAAAAAATCTCAGAAGAACATCTCCATTCAGCTTGCCGATGACGACATATTAGAACTTGCTAAAGGTGCCGAAAACGGCGAGACGTTCACTAAGCTATGGGACGGCAAATGGCAGGACAATTACGCCAGTCAATCCGAAGCAGATATGGCGCTCTGTTGCAAGTTGGCATTCTGGTCTGGTAAAAACAAAGAGCAAATGGACAGACTCTTTCGGCAAAGTGGGTTGTTTCGGGAAAAGTGGGATACGCGACACCATGCCAGCGGAGCAACATACGGCGAGGAAACGCTGTCCAAGGCATGTGACATAACCGAAGATGTATATTCCCCTGGAGGCGATGCGCCTGTATTTGAGTACAAGGGTCAATACTTCCGCAAGAGAAATGATACCACCTATCTGCTTACGAATTTTGTGTTTGTGCCTGTGGAAATGATTGTCGCTGAGGAGGAAACACAACTTACTGCCGACCTCGTGACGGTGCGCGGTGAGACATATAGGTTGACATTCATGACAACGGATTTTGCTAATCAACAGAAATTCAAAAACGCGCTCAACAAGCGCACTATTTCCCTCAGTTATACTGGCTCGGATGGCGATTTGGAACTGCTCAAAGCATATGTCTCCGAATTAGACTGGCGGGTGAAAACAGGCGTTAAGGCGATGGGCATCTATGAGCATGACAAAGGGATGGTATTCGTTTCGGTGGATGGAGCGGTGGACACAAACGGTGTAGCGTTTGATGACATCATTCAATTAGAAAAATACCGCAGCATCGACAGCACAATTCTGGCAGCAAAGCCCCTGACAGCAAACCAGCTTCGAAAATTGGGCGAAAAGCTAATGTCCTATAACGAGCCTGCAAAAACAATTTCCATATTAGCATGGATATGTGGATGCTTCATAAAAGAGCATCTTCGAAAAAAGAATGTGAAGTTCCCGCATCTTATGCTCATCGGTGAAGCAGGTAGTGGCAAGAGCAATACGCTGGAGCGGGTCATTATACCGATGTTTTCAAGGG
>CAZGJQ010000115.1:0-5138 GCA_964525815.1 uncultured Oscillospiraceae bacterium | reverse complement strand
TAAGGGTATGAACACCGGAATCAGCTTCAGGGCTTTTTACACCTACACGCTTGACGGAATTGACACCACCGTTTACAGCGATATGGCAACCAGGAGCTATAAATATGTGTATGACGCTAACTTCGGAACACAGCCCGGAGGCAAGAGCGGAGACAACACTATTATTTTAGGTGATTCCTGGTGGAATTGAACGGAAGCATAATATAATATAATACTTCAACAGGCGCGGGCAGAATATGTCCGCGCCGTCTGTTAGTTAACAAAAATATGGTACATATTGTATAATAAGAGATTTGTTAAATTTTGAAAAAAAGGGTGACAAAAAGGGATAAATGTGCTATAATTCACAAGGATATAGACAGTTTTGTGTTAATTGTATTCGGACTATGAAAGTAGAATAAAATGGCTTTTGAAAAAAACAAAAAATTTACTCCCGATAACAGCCCGGAGGAGCAAAGCACTGATAATCTTTTTGTGGGCAGAAACGCCGTGCTTGAGCTAATAAAAAGCGGCAGGGAGATAGATAAGCTATATATACAGAAAGGTGAGCGGGAGGGCTCGATAACCCTTATATACGCAAAGGCTGCTGAGAAGCGGATTCCCGTTATCGAGGTGGATAAACGCAAAATAGACAGTATGTCGGGCGGTGCGGTTCATCAGGGGGTTGCGGCAAGCGTTTCCGAAATAGCATATACCGAAATAGAGGATATGCTCGCCTTGGCGGAGAGCAGGAACGAAAAGCCGTTTCTTATAATCTGCGATTCGGTCAACGACCCGCATAATCTCGGAGCAATAATAAGAACGGCGGAATGTGCGGGAGCACACGGCGTAATTATTCCGAAAAGAAGGTCGGTTTCGGTTAACCAAACGGTCGCAAAAGCGTCTGCCGGAGCGGTCTTTCATATACCGATTGCCCGCGTTCCTAACCTCAACTCTACGGTTAAGCTCCTTAAGGAAAGAAACATCTGGGTTTGGGCGCTGGAGGCGGACGGCACTCCGTACTATGAAAGCGATTTTAACTGCGGCTGCGCCTTTGTTGTAGGAGGAGAGGACAGCGGTATTTCGAGACTGCTTCGGGACAGCTCGGATTTTGTTTTGTCCATACCCATGTTCGGGAGCATTAATTCCCTCAACGTATCCAATGCGGCGGCAATAGTTTTGTTCGAAGCTGCAAAGCAACGAAGGTTACAGAACCGCTAAGCTCTATTAAGAGAAAATTAGAGCGAGGAACTTTTTCCCGGCGGAAAAGCTCTCGTGATTTTATATAAAAAAACGCCGGAGAAATGGATCTTAAAATGCCGGAAGATGCTAACAGCAGATATTTAAAGGAGCTTCTCAAGCAGGCCGAAAAGGCTAACGAAAAAGCACGCCTGTATGAACGCACAACGGTAAACAATGCGGTTAAGGAGTCTGCACAGCCTGAAAAAAGCGTGTCGCAGAGCGGTGGAAAGCCGGAAAAAAAGCAGAATCCGAGAATCAGCACCGAAGCGGCAGAGATAATAAACCATTATGCGGACAAGGAGAAGAATAAGGAGAAGCCCTTTTCCAACACCCAGAGTCTGCGGGATTCTCTTGCTGCGGGAGTACAGGAAAACAAGGAGCTGCTCGGGTATTATGAAGGGACTAAGGTTCGCACCGGAAGCAGCAAGGTGGAGGAGCTTTATTCAATAATAAATAACGCTAAAATGCAGACCCAAAGCGATGCGGAAAAATCACCTCCGGTCGAGATGGATGCCACAAGGCTTGCCGATCCGGATACCGTACCGCAAAAGGGTACCTTTACACAGGAAAAAATGTTTTACTTCGGTGATACGCAGGTTATAGAGGATACTCCGGAGGATAAGGGTAAGGCGAGCTTTGACAGCGATTATGCAAAGCTCACCGAAAAGATTACAAGCGGCGAGATAAGCTTTGACAGCGAGGAAGAAGACGAAAAACAGGTAGTTTTTATGGAAGACGAATCGGACAAGCTTGCTGTTTTAGACGAAAACGGCGAACCTCTGGACGAAACGGACATTAATCTTCGGCTTGCCTTTGATATGATGGATGAGAGCCGTTATGATATAGACGAGTTTCTTAAAAAAGAGAAGGAAAAGGTAAAGCAGCAAAAAAAGAAAAAAAACAGAGTCGAGGATAAGGAATACGAGTACATATCCAGAGAGCAGAACACCGAAATTAACACAATGCTGAGGAAGGCGATACGCCGCAGCCGTGTTAAGCTTATAGCGGTGATTTTGCTTGCCGCTCTTGTGCTTTATATGGAGCTGTCCTATAGGGGTAGCCCTCTCCATTCCGATTATCTTCAGCCCGGAAGATATGGGATACTGTATATTTTAATTGACCTTCAGCTCCTGTTTTTTGCGGCACTCGTAATGCTCTCCAATGTTAAGGACGGCATTTCCGGAATTTTTTCGCTTAAGCTGAACGCAAACAGTATGTTTACGGTTTCCTTGCTTTTTTCTACTGCTTATACAGTGGCAATGCTTTTTGCCAGTCCTACGTCCTCCGAGCTTAAGCTGTATAATTTTCCCTGTGTGGCTGCGGCGGTATGTGTATTACTGATTGATTATCTCAACAATAAAAAGGACTATCACTGCTTTAAGGTGTTAGCATCCAAAAAAACCAAGTATGCGGCTGTAGAGCTGGACAGCTCTGCAAAGGAAGCGGATGAGTTCTATAAGTATCTGCTTGAGAATTCGGATTTGTACACTGTCAATCGTGCGAAGTTTATAAGCGGTTTCTTTGCCCGAACAAAACGCCGTGCTAAAGGGGAGGATTTGTTTAACTTCCTTGTTCCGGTTATTATGGTTGCGGGGGCTGTGCTTGTCGGTGTTATGACAGTACTTGGAAACGACCTGCTTACCTCGTTTAAGTCTTTTTCGCTGCTGGTTGCGGCATCCGTTCCGTTAGCCTCCTTTTTTATGATACCTCTCCCAATAATTGCGGCAAACAGAAAAGGAGCGAGGAACAACTCCGCATTTATCGGAAGTGCGGTTACCGAGGAATATGCGGATGCATCCGTGTTATCCTTTGCTGATACCGAGGTTTATCCCGCCCATTTGGTAAAAATAACCAGCCTAAAAACATACGGAGACTACAGAATAGATAAAATTATACCCGATTTGGCAAAGGTGTTCGCCTTTATAGGCGGACCGCTCGAAAAGGTTTTTATCGGCTCATTAGGGGAGGGTGTGCCCGAGCCTAAGCTGATAAGACTGATTGAATCCGCTGCGGACGGCATTTGTGTGGCTGTGGACGGAACTCATGTTTTCCTCGGAAAAAAGAGCTATATGAGGAGGTACCGCTTTGAAACACCGGTGGACGCCGACGACGAGATGTATGAGAAAAATATCGGCTCCATAATGTATGTGGTAATGGACGAGGCGCTTGCCGCCAAGATTTATATAAAATATACCCTTAATCCGCTGTTTGACGCATTGCTTAAGGATATGTATAAGGCGGGAATGTGCCTTGGCATAAAAACGTTGGACCCCAACATAAACAACGAGCTGCTCGCAAGAGGAATCGGCTTCAAAAAATGCCCGATTGCAATACTTAAGGCGGGCAGTCCGGAGGATATGAACGGAGAGCATGAGGTTATTGACAGCGGTATAGTTACCAACTCATCTCTGCATACCTTTTTGAAAATGTTCGTTTTGTGCGACAAGGCAAGACATATAACCAAGAGTAATGCGATTATAACCATAGCCAGTGTGTTTTTATCCTTTTTTGCCGCATTCTTCCTGTCCGTAACGGGGGATGCTTCGGTAATTAATTCCTACTATATGGTTGCGCTTCAGTTAATCTGGCTGCTTCCGGTCTGGATGACCTCGTTTTTGCTTTAATTTTTGTGGATATTAAACAAAATTCACCCCGATTATTTTATGGCTTGTAATAAATTAAATCAAATTTTGTATTGAATAATTTTTATTAATATCATATAATGATTTATATGCAAAAAAATAACGGAGGAAATGTACATGGCAAAATACAGCTCGAGTAAAATAAGAAATATCTGCCTTATCGGTCATGGCGGTGACGGCAAGACATCGCTGGCGGAGGCTATGCTGTTCCTCGGCAAAGCGACGGAAAGGCTTGGAAGAACTCCGGACGGAAACACGGTTTGCGACTTTGACCCGGAAGAAAAAAAGAGAAAGATCTCGGTTTCCGCCGCCTTAGCCAATGTTGAGTGGAACGGTGTTAAGATAAACATACTCGACACCCCCGGCTATTTTGATTTTGCAGGTGAGGTAAAGGAAGCTCTGAGGGTTGCCGGCAGTGCTGTTATTGTTGTGGACGCCAAGAGCGGACTTAAGGTTGGAGCGGAGCTTGCATGGGACAATGCGCAGGACATTCCCAAGGCGTTCTTTATAAATAAGACGGATGATGAGAATGCTAACTTTGATAACGCTTTTAATCAGCTCAGAGATAAGTTCGGCTCGGCGGTTTGTCCGATATTCGTTCCGTTTAATGAGGGAAGCGACGACATTGGATACTATAATCTGTTGACCGATGTTGCATACAAATTTGACAAAAACGGCGGCAGAACCGAGACCACCCTGCCCGATAATTATAAGGACAGGATGGAGGAATATAAAAGACAGCTTGACGAGTCTCTCGCTGAGACCAGCGAGGAGCTGATGGAGAAGTTCTTTATGGAGGAGCCGCTGTCAGCCGAGGAGAAGGACGCCGCACTCAAGGAGGGGCTGCTTCAGGGCTCGATAGCACCGGTGCTGTCCGGCTCGGCTACCGGTCTTTCCGGCATAGTAACCTTGATGGACACTATAGTCGCATCCTTCAGCTCCCCCGTTGACAGAAAAGAACAGACGGTTACGGACGGAGAGGGCAACATATCTAAGATAAATTCCTCCGAGGACGGTTCTGCGAGCATATTTATCTTCAAGACACTTGCGGATCAGTTCGGGAAGAAGAGTTATTTTAAGGTAATGAACGGAACTTTGAAAAAGGACTGCGTTCTGAACAACCTAACCACCGGACAGCAGGAGAAGATAACCAGGCTGGCAACCTGTATTGGCAGTAAGGAAACTCCGGTTGACGAGCTTGCTTACGGAGATCTCGGTGTAACGGTCAAGCTGATTAATACCAACATTAACGACACGCTTACGGCAGATACAGCA
>CAZGJQ010000114.1:0-5206 GCA_964525815.1 uncultured Oscillospiraceae bacterium | reverse complement strand
GAAGGATATATCCACTATTCCTCTTACCGAGTGAACCGAGCCGATGATATAATCAAATGGGAAACGGTCAATCAGTCGTTTTGATTCCTTGGGCATATGGATAGCCTGCCCGATTTCCAGCCCGAACAAAACGCTAAGCTTATCCGCATACCTATCCTTTGCCTCAAAAACATCCCTATAAACGCCCTCCAAATCCAGCTTTGGGAACGCACCGTAATATATTCCGTCCACATCAAAATGATCGGTGATGGCTATTTCGGTAAAGCCACGAAAAATCGCCGTTTCGCACAGCTCGGCAACCGTACTTCCCATCCCCTCGGGAATATCACCCGAATAAAACGAATGTATATGATAATCAAACATATTAACAATCCCTGTATTCCTGATAAGATATTGTATTATAGCATAGGGTGCTCCGTTTTTCAACTGTATGGAGAGCATACAAACCTAAAACATAGAAATTTGGTCTGATATGGGAAGGTCGGAGAGGCAATTGTTCCGCTGTAATACCTCAACTACCGTTTTGTTCAGAGACGCCTCCACCTTCAGTTCCTCAAGAGTGGTTGCCCTTCCGCTATGTATAGCGTCATATATGTTTTGCGCTGCGGTTGTGCCGAGACCGTTAAGGGAGGACAAGGGTAGCCGAATTCTTCCGTTCTCCGGTACAAAGGAAAAAGCCTCCGACTTATAAATATCCACCGGAAGGAATTCTATTCCTCTCGCAAGCATTTCGGCGGCTATCTGCATAAATACGATGGTGTCCTTTTCCTTTGCGCTCTGCTCGGGCATTGCCTCCAGCTCGTTAAGCTTTTTACGGATGACATCTCCGCCCTCCATTGCAAGCTGTCCGTCAAAGCTGTCCGCCTTGACCGTGAAATAGCTCGCATAGAAGGCAATCGGATGATAAACCTTATACCACCCCAGCCGCAGTGCTGCGATAACATAAGCGGCGGCATGTGCCTTGGGGAACATATACTTGATTTTTTTGCAGGAGGCTATGTACCACTCGGGAACGCCGCATTTAAGCATGGCTTCCTCCTGTTCGGCGGTCAAACCTTTTCCCTTCCGCACGCTTTCGGTTGCCTGAAAAGCTATGGAGCTGTCCAGTCCCTTCTGCATAAGATACAGCATTATGCTGTCTCTTGTACCGATAATTTCGTTTATGGTACAGGTTCCATTCTTTATAAGCTCGTCTCCGTTACCCAGCCAAATTCCGGTGCCGTGCGATAATCCGGATATCTGCACAAGGTCCGAAAAGTTCTTCGGCTTTGTGTCTATAATCATCTGACGAACATATTTCGTGCCCAGCTCGGGTAAGCCGAAGGTGCCTATTTCGCTGCCTATCTGCTGCGGCTTAACCCCAATACTCTCGGTTGACGCAAACAGCTCCAATACATTTTTATCGTTCATCGGAACGGTGCGTACATCAATTCCCGTGTACTTCTCCAGTGCCTTATAAAGTGTAGGAACGTCATGACCGAGAATATCCAGCTTTAGCAGCGTATCATGTAAATACTCAAACGCAAAATGGGTGGTAACAACACCGCTGCTCGCCTTATCGGCAGGGTGCTGAACGGGGGTGAAATCATATATCTCATATTCCTTGGGGATTACAATAATTCCGCCGGGGTGCTGTCCGGTGGTGCGCTTAACCCCCACCATTCCGTTTATAAGACGATTCTGCTCCGCTTTTGTAAGGTTAAGGTTCTTTGAGCTGAGATAATCCTTAACGAAGGCAAAGCAGGTCTTTGACTGCAAGGTACCTACGGTACCCGCACGGAAAATGTTTTCTCTGCCGAACAAAACCTCGGTAAACTTATGAGCCTCGCTCTGCACATCGCCCGAAAAGTTAAGGTCAATATCGGGAGCTTTTTCTCCATGGAAGCCGAGAAAGGTCTCAAACGGTATGTCATGCCCGTCCTGCACCATTTTCACTCCGCAATGCTCGCAGTCCCTGTCCGGCAAATCAAACCCGCTTCCGACTGTACCGTCGGTGTAAAAAACACTCCTTTTACACTTGGGACAGCGGTAATGCGGAGGCAGCGGATTAACCTCTGAGATGCCTGTCAGCGCAGCGATTACAGAGGAGCCGACCGAGCCCCTTGAGCCTACAAGATAGCCGTTTTCCTCGCTGTTTTTAACCAGCTTGCGTGCGATAACATAAAGCACCGCAAAGCCGTTGTTAATAATCGAGTTCAGCTCCTTCTCGGTACGCTGTGCAACAATTTCGGGTAACGGGTCTCCGTACAGCTCCTTTGCCGTATCATAACAAATTTTGATAAGCTGCTCGTCCGCACCCTCTATCTTGGGTGTGTAGGTACCGTCCGGTATAGGTTTTATATGCTCTATGGAATCGGCAAGCATACGAGTGTTCCTGATTACAATTTCCTGTGCCTTTGCATCTCCGAGGAACTCGAATGCCTTTAGCATTTCATCGGTGGTCTTAAGATACAGTCCCGTAGTACGCTCCGCATTCTGAAACCCGATACCGCTCATCAGTATCTGACGATATACCTCGTCCTCCGGCTCTAAAAAATGCACGTCACCTGCTGCGCAAACTGGTTTTTTCAGCATATCACCCAGCTCTATTATTCTTTCTATGTTGGCGCAAAGCTGTCGTTCGGCCGCCTCCTTGTCCACCCCAAGCTTCTCCCCCTCTACCAGGAACTGATTATTAGAATTTGGCTGTACCTCAAGATAATCATAAAACGAAGCTATCTTTTTCAAGTCACCCGGCGGCTTATTATCAAGAATCGCTTGATAAAGCTCTCCCTCGGCACATGCGCTGCCGATAATGAGTCCGTCTCTGTATGCCTTGAGCAGCGTCTTGGGTATCCGGGGAAAGCGATAGAAAAAATTGATATATGAGCGGGATACAATTTTATATAGATTCTTAAGACCGGTAAGGTTCTTTACGAGTATTGTAACATGATAATACTTAAGTCGCTTTGGATCCGAATTTCGGGACATTGCGTCCGTCATCTCATTTATATCGGTAATACCGTTTGCTGCCAGCTTACGCACAAGGCTGCCGAATATTTTTGCGAGCATTTCGGTGTCTTCCCCTGCACGGTGATGGTCAAACTCTCCGAGCGAAAAATATTTCGCGAGGGAATCCAATGTATGCTTGGAAATATCGTTGTTTATGTATCTGGAGAGCGACACCGTATCAAGATATGGATTCTCAAACCTCAGCTTGTTGTCTGCCGCCACCTTCCGTATAAAGCCTATGTCAAACGGAGCGTTATGAGCTACAAGCATATCTCCGCCCGCAAACTCCAAAAACGCCGTAACAGCATCTCTCTGACAGGGGGCATCCTTTACCATTTCGTCCGTAATTCCCGTAAGTCCGGTTATATTGGCCGGCACGGGCATACCCGGGTTAACAAAGGTCTCGAAGGTATCAAGGACAACCCCATCCCTGTATTTAAGCGCCGCAATTTGGGTGATTCCGCAGTTCTGCGGGGACAGACCCGTTGTCTCAATATCGAATATAACAAAGGTAGCATCCTTGAAGGATATATTATTCTCCCTGCTGTATTCAAATACGGCACGGGCGGTATCATCCACAAGATATCCCTCCATACCGTATATGGGCTTTACATTCTTATATTTTTTACATGCCTTCATTATTTCGGGAAAAGCTTGAAGGTTTCCGTGGTCTGTTACAGCCACCGCCGGCATTCCCCATTCCGAGGCTGTTTTAATTACATCAGCAGGCTCTGTTAGTGCGTCCATTGCCGACATACTTGTATGCAGGTGCAGCTCTACCCTCGGAGTCTCATGTGTGTCCCTGCGACATATGCGTTTGACCGAAGCTATGTAGGACGCCCGTACCACAACCTCATCGTCATACTTACTGTAAGCTGCCTTGCCCTCCACAATTAAGCAAGCCGGAGCGGAGGGTATGCTCGGAGGCTTGTCCTTTGCGACCGAAAGTCTGACCGTAATGGATGAATCGAGGTCCGTTAGGTACAGCCGATAATTAATCTTGTTTCCGTCGTAGTTCTCCCTGGACTCCATCTGGAACATTTGCCCAACAAATCGAACGGTCATATCGCCCCTAATCGCTCTTATGGGAACAAGCTCGTCTATTTTGCTTTTTCCGTATACGGGCATAGGGTTAGACACATCGAATAAGATACCGCCGGACCTTATTTGCTCCTCACTGTCATTGTCATACACAACCGAGTCCGCATTATCCAGAGGAGAAAATGAGCTTTGCTTCTCGGCTTTTTCCTCTTCCTTTTTTATTTTTATATATGTCTCGCTGGCTGCGTCCTTAAGGTCCTCAAGCCCGGCAGCCTCGTAATATTCATTTACAATTTGTCCCTCAAGAAAAACCTTTACATCAAGTCCGAACTGATGCTCTATGCACTCCTCAAAGAACCGGTCTACCCCGCTCTGGGTTAAGAGCTGGGCGGAAATCCCGTCACGAAGTGCTATGACCAGACTTTTTTCGTCCTCATCGTACTGTGTTTTACAGCTCTCAAAGAAACCGTTGCCTATGCTGCTGCCAAAAACCCTCTTAAGAGTTGCTACCAGTCTTTTGACGCAACCGGAATCGAAGCAGGAGGGCGGAAAAGCCGGGAAAAAGCGAACCCTGGACAGCTCGTATGTATCCCTGATATTGTCCTCCAGCTCAAACAAGGTTCTGTGGTCAACAAGCTCGGAAAAAACCGCATCCACCTCAATTGCCTTGCTTTCCTTATCCACGCGCACCTTATAGTCGGTAAGGCAGCATAGTGCTTTTTCCTCCGCTGCGCTTAGCTTTATTCGTTTAAAAGTATTTTTAAATTCCTCTGACATATTTTAATCCTTCAGCATTTCCTTTATCTCTGCAAGCAGTGCGGTAATTATTTCGTTCTCGTTGATTTTGCGAACTATGCGTCCTTTTTTAAAAAGCACTGCTTCTCCTTTGCCTCCCGCAACTCCCACGTCCGCTTCTCTTGCTTCCCCGGGACCGTTAACAATACAGCCCATCAGTGCAACATCAATTTTCCTGTCACAGCAAAGCTTATCCAGCTCGTCCTGAAGCTGCGAGGCAATGCTGATAAGGTCAATTCCCGTTCTTCCGCAGGTAGGACAGGAAATTAAATTAATGCCGCTCTTAAGCCTTAATGCATGCAGAATATCCTGTGCCGCTCTAACCTCGGTTACGGGGTCGTCGGTAAGCGATACCCTTATGGTATCCCCTATCCCGTCC
>CAZGJQ010000113.1:0-5231 GCA_964525815.1 uncultured Oscillospiraceae bacterium | reverse complement strand
GCGGTTGCTTCAAGAACGTATGCGGGATCCTCGTTCGGCTCGCCCATTTTGTCCTCAACAGGAATAGGTGTGGGGGGAGTGGGAGGAGGAACTATTGTTCCAAGCTTGATATCAGCAAATATTAATTCAATATCTGCATTTTCATCCCAATTTACATATGGAGCATGGTAATGACCGGATATAGCTTTCTCTTCTTCGGTAGGTTCAGCATACTTACCGTATGTAAGAGCATTATTCTTAACCGGCTTGTTCTTCTCGGCATCCTCGTCATAAGTTATTTCTATCGGAGTAGAAAGAGATACAAAGAACTTACCGGAATCTGTTGCTCCGAACGCTTCAAACGGTATTGAAGCCTCAACTATCCAATAATCATCGCCATCGGTAGCTTCTATTACAACATTTTCCCATTCTGCTATTACGCCCGTATTGCCATCGGGATTGGTGTTCTCATGATGAGTAACAACAAGCTCTCCGTCCTTATAAGCTATGTTAATAAAATGAGTGTAAGCTTTATAACTATCATCTGTCTTAGCCCAGAGACGGAGGTTAGTGCCGTTTCCGTTTCCGAAGCAATCCTCGGTTCCGAGAGGAGCCTGATTCAACCTAAAGCCGAAATACAGATTCTCATCATCGGCACGGAACTGGAAGTCAAAGTTGTCGTCTCTTGTCTCAACATCCGTGGTATCGGGATCATCAACCGCAGTTTGCCATCTACCGTTATCGCTGTTTACATTAGTCCAGTTGTCCTCAATCCAGCCATTGTCGTCAAGAATACCGTCAATAATAATTTCCTCTTCGATAGGCTGTACGGGAGTCGCATCGGGATCCTGATAAACCTCAACCTCGGAAACAAATGCCCAAGCTTTTTGGTTAATCTCAAACTTAACATATCTTGCGCTTACTGCTTCGGAAAGCTCTACAGTATATGCATATATGCCGAATTCAGGATTAGCTGCGTCCTCTTTGTCAACAACCATAGCTACAGCTGCTGTACCTATACTTGTAAAGGACGAATTATCATCGGATATAAATACCTCAACTGAATTTGGTTTTGCTACTCCGGCATCTGCATTCAAAGCATAAAGAACAAACTTGGTAAGAAGCTCCTCAACCTCATCAAGGTCGAGTATTATGGTGTTGATTATGTCTGTTACTTCACCTTCGTCATCTTCAAGCTTGATTGTATTCTCGCCGCTTTGATTAAGACCTACCCAGCAATCTGCTCCATAAGCAACATCATCCTTACCGCCTATGTCACCATCGGTCAGTTCTGCATCATCGGTATCAGGCCATTGCAGAACATCATCCTCATAATACCTGCCGGTATAAGTATAACTTTTCCCTGCGGCAATATTTGTCTCTTCGGCAGAAACAAATATTATGCCAAGCGGAATAACCAAAAATACTGCTAAAGCAATAGCAATAATTTTTTTCATAGAATCTCTCCTTAGTTTTTGTTTTTTTATAAGAGTTTAACTCATCATAGCATAAAAATCTGTATTTGTAAATAGTAATTATGTATTTTTTAACGATTTCTTTTTATGCTCGTTTGCTTAAATTATCTTCTTTTCCTGACCGCTGCTACGGATACACCAGCAAGAGCGATAACGGCGATAACGGCAAATGTCAATATGCCCTTATCTCCTGTCGGAACCGGCTCGGAGGATGTAGCGGAGGAAGCTTCCGACGAGGTCTGGGAGGACTCCTCCTCAGACGGGTCGCTAGACTCGGGTGTAACGGTTTCCTTGGATTCAAGCGCAAACTTGTTGAGGGTGATAACGCCGCCGCCAACCGTAAATACCTTAACAGCGGAAATGGTTATCTTTTCATCATCCGCAAGTTCAACATTCTCCAAATCCAAATCGGAAAGGTCTATTCTTCCGGTATATGTACCGTCCTTTATATCATCAGCGCCCTCATCGCGGTACTCGCTGCCCTCTTCCGCCATAAGGTGGGTTAGATTGTTGATATAATTATTATTATCCTCAACGGTAGAGCCCTCGCAGAAAAGTACAATATTTGCTTTTCCGCCGCTGACTGTAAAATCGTAAACAAGCTCGAAGTCCGCAATATTCACCTCAACAGGTTCTGCAATATTGTAATATCCATACGGCCACAGCTCCTCGCTCCCGGAAACCACAATCGCATCGCCGGACTTTGTTACGGTAGCACTCTCGGTCTTATCGTTATAGGTTGCGTCACCCGTAAGCCAGTCATCAGCGTTAAAGGATATCAGTGAATAAACCTCGACAGGCACCTCGGAAACATCATCGGAGGACTCGTCGCCGGTACCGCCGGAGCCCTGATATACCTCAACCTCGGATGCGAACGCCCAACCGCCCTTATGAGTGATAGTGAACTTAACATATCTTGCACTCTTGGCTTCATTGGCGGAAACCGAATACTCATATATGCCATATTCGGGATGATCATTGTCTTCTAAATCCACTACCATATCTGCGTTGTCAATAGAAACACTGCCAACGGAAGTGAAGTCGGTGTTGTTGTCCGAAATTAAAACCTCAACGCCCTTTACTCTCGGGACATTTGCACATTCTACCGAGAAAAGGGAGAACCTTGTCAAATCATCAGTAACGCTTCCAAGGTCTACGACAATAAAGTTCTTGGCAATGACATTTTCGTCCCAGTTTGTTTGGTTACGCTCCGAGCCTTCTCCGCCCCAGCTCATACCAACCCAAACCTCATCAAGGTACGAAATATTGTCCTTTGTGCCTCTTACACCATCGGTTAACTGTACACCACCGATATCGGGATATTTAAGAACTTCATTCTCATAATACTGACCCGTATAGGTGTAATCTTTTCCGGCGGCTACATTAGTCTCTTCTGCAGTCGAAAAAAGCAGTCCGAGCGGAATGATTAACATAGCGACCAAAACAAATGCTATTAATTTTTTCATTATACTTCTCCTTTTACATTAAAATGTAATTTAATGATATCATATAAAAGCCAGTTTGTAAAGAGGAAATTTAAAATAATTGTCTTTTAGTATCTTTATTCTTCATAATTATTCGAAAGTTTTTCGTCAATACCCACAAAGTATCTTTTTATAGCAAGATAGTCCTTTGAATCAATTACCATATCACCGTTAATATCCGCTGCCCGCTGTTGAATATCGTCACCCAAATAACTGCCGAGAAAAATACGCTTAACAATCAAATAATCACCAATGTCCACAACCCCGTTACCGTTGCAGTCTCCCTTTATTAAGACCGTTTTGCTGTCAAGAATTTTTTCCTCAACCTCTATTCTTATTTCCGCTCCCGTGCCTATATAATCGGTTTCGGGAAGTCTGTTCCCACTAATATCATACGCATAAACAAGCTGATTCGGGAAATTCTCGGTAAGCTCAATCCAGCTGCACCGCTCGGGAACGCCGATTACAAGCTGATTCTCGTCATCTATATACGCAGAGCTGGTCTCTGCGGGTGTTAATGCCGACAAAGTGAAGAAGGCGGTATAATCAAGGCTTATCCAACCCTTATTATCGTTATAATCTATCCTTCCCCAGCCACCTGAAACCTCGTGAACTATAACGGATTCATTCTTGCCAAGCGTCCCGAGGATGCTATAGGATGTTCCGGGACCGGAGCGGACATTGAGGGCATTCTCCACATATGCAACCTTATAATATCCTTCCAAGTATATCTTCGGTGTTATATTTATGTCCCCGGGATAATCATATGGCATATTAACATATTCTATACCCGCAGATGCATATAACGCAAACTCCGCCCATGTATAAAGTCGGGTTGAAACAACGCAGGGCTGAGACAGTACCCCGTCTCCTCCGGCGTTTCCGTGATATATATATAGGAAGTCATTATCCATTGACAATATGGAAACCGAGTGTCCTCTGCTTAAGCGCACATGCGCACCCGGAGCCGCATTCATAAACAGCTCCTTTACAGCATTTGCGGTTACTCTCCCCGAGCCTAAAGAGCCTGCGTTATAAAACTTACCCGGGTTAATAAGGGAATGGTCAATAAAACCAAAGCACCTGTAGAAAACAAATCGGGCAAACGCAAAGCACTGCGCGCCCAGCAAGTCAACCTCGCAGGTCTCGGCAATTCCTGTCGGCCAATAACGCATGCAATTGCAATCACCCACCGATTCTATGCAGTATCGTGGTATAGGAATATTATGACAGGTACAGGCTTTTCCGTTTTTTGTAAAAAAGCTACCCGGCATATACTCCTCAAGCGGAAGAACAACCTCACCCACCTCCACAAAGGGTCCCGGATAACCCGCTGAGCTTGAAGCAGTGACAACCTCCTGCTCGGCATACACGATAATTTCGGCTGTTTTAGCTTCATATACACATTTTATGTATTTATCTCCGGTCTCGTGGTAAATCTCATCTCCCGACTGGTCTATGTAGCAATAATCGGGATTATCGGTGTAAAAGATAAACTCATGCTCATTAACCGGCAAGAAAGCACGCAGTCCCTCTACCTTTAAAACGGTCTTAACGCTATTGTTCTTGTGTTTTTTTATTTCATTACCGCTTAAAAAATACATACAATCAGGTGCTGCGTACAAATGGGTTATATTGGAGAGTGCACTATACATAATGCGCTCGTCTCTACCCGCCAAGTCTGTGCTTACAATCCTGTTATTCGATATAAAATATAGGCGCTCGTTCAGAAGATTAAGGTATGAGGCTTGAGCCGGATAAATCAGCTCGGCTTCCTCGCTGCCCGCAATACGGCGGTACAAATTCATTCCGTCCTCCGTATTGGCAAAATATATGTAATCGCCCACATCCAAAGCGTTTCCGCCGTAAACGATCCGCTCAGAAAAATCATACTCCTCGGCGGCAACAGGCTCTATGTATGAGAAAAGTGTTACGCAAAAGAGAAAAACGGCTGCTGCGCAAGCAATTCTTCTGAATTTCATCTCGATTCCTTCTTTTTTAGAAATAATTTCATTTACATAATATCACATTTTTCTTTAACAAGCAATATTTTTTGACAAAAAAATTCATATCTGTTTTTGGCTCTTTTTTTACCTTATCTTATTGACAAAGTAGGCTTTTTATGATATTCTACCATTTGCAAGTTGAGGAGAGATGTCCGAGCGGTTTAAGGAGCTGGTCTTGAAAACCAGTGACTCAGCAATGAGCCGTGGGTTCGAATCCCACTCTCTCCGCCAATTATTAATCCTCGGCATGCAGGAATTTAATATGGTTTTACGGAGAAGTACTCAAG
>CAZGJQ010000112.1:0-5281 GCA_964525815.1 uncultured Oscillospiraceae bacterium | reverse complement strand
GCTTGTGTGCTTTGATTCGATTTTCGATTCCCTTTCCAGAGCAAGCGTCAACGACAACGCCGAGATATTAACCCTGGTTACAAATGACAGCTGGTTTAAGGATTCCGCAGGTATAAGACAGCATCTGAGACACGCTCAGCTCCGTGCAATAGAGAATAAAAGATATATAATCAGAGCCGCAAACACCGGTATTTCAGCACATATTTCACCAAACGGCAATGTATTAACCAGCAGCGAGGTTTTGACTAAGGATATTATTTACTGTGAGGTAAGCTCAGTTAACACTAAAACACTTTATACTCTTTTGGGAAACTCCGCTCTGTATGCGGCCGTTGCTTTTCAGCTTATCATAATTGTTCGTTCGTTAATAAAAACTCTTACAAAAGGAATAAAAAAACATGCAAACAGTTAAGCTTTATAACGAGAATATTTACGAGGGCTGCGCCGAAGTAACCCTCGACCTTTATATACACAAGGTCTCAGCCGAGCTTACCGCCAATACCCGACCCGCCATGCTTATTTTTCCGGGTGGTGGCTATTCCTTTGTTTCCGACCGGGAGGCCGAGCCTATAGCGAGCTCATATTTTGCGGAAGGCTATAACTGCTTCGTGCTTAAATACATAACAGGTAAAGCAGCCGCAAAAAGCAAGCCGCTTATCGATGCCGCCGCCGCAATCGCACATATAAGAGAGAATTCCAAGATATACAACATTGACAAGGAAAAGGTAGCCGTAATCGGCTTCTCCGCCGGAGGTCATCTTGCGGGATATATCGCCACAAGCTGGCATCTTCCCTTTTTGTCCTCTGCATTAAAGTATGATAATGAGCTATTTAAGCCGAATGCGGTGATTCTCTGTTATCCTGTAATATCCGGTATAGACAGCGCACACCAAGACTCGTTTGACAACCTGCTGGGAAAAGAACGTACCGAGGAGGAGACTCGAAGCGCATCCCTTGAGCTGCTGGTCTCCGAAAAAACGCCTCCCTGCTTTATATGGCATACCTTTGATGATGAGGCAGTGCCTGTACGCAACTCTTTACTATTTGCACAGGCGCTGTCAGAGAAAAAAATACGCTATGAGCTGCATATATTCCCGATGGGTAAGCACGGTCTTTCCCGCTGTAACAGAGAAACGGCTCCCGACTGGAGCAACGGAGAGTATGTCAGTCCGTATATAGCTCGCTGGGTTGACTGGTCGGTAAAATGGCTTGAAGAGCAGTTTTTTTCTTGCAAATAGAATAATACTTCGTCAAAGAACCGCTCGTGTTTTACACGAGCGGTTCATCAAAATTATCCGGATTATTTACTTTGCTTCTCTAATATTAACGTGATACTTCGCATCCGAATCCGAAAGAGCGGAAGCAATTGTTTTGTCCATATCCCTTTTCTCGAAGAATTTAAGAGCAACCTGGTCGAACAATGCATACGAAAGAACATCCTCGTCCTGCTGCATTTTATCCGCTATTTTTGCTTTAAGTGTTTCAAGCTCGGGCTTAATAGCGTCAGCGGGTCTGCTGGTAATCTGCTCCTCATCACCAATTATCTTCTTTACAAATTCGGGGTCAATAGGTATCGGAGTTTTACCGTAGGAGCCCTTGACCATAGCCTTGAACTCCTTGGTTACCGACTTATATCTCTCGCCCGTAAGAATATTGAACACCGCCTGCGTACCTACTATCTGCGAAGACGGAGTAACAAGCGGAGGAGAGCCGGCGTCCGCACGAACCCTCGGAACCTCCTGCAGAACATCAAGGAGCTTCTCGCTCTGTCCGGCTTGCTTAAGCTGAGAAACAAGGTTGGAGAGCATTCCGCCCGGAACCTGATATAGCAGTGCGTTTACATCGACCTGCATAACCTTGGGATCTAACAGACCGGAGGCAAGATACTTCTCCTTCAGCTTGGCAAAGTACTTTGAGACCTCGTCCAGCTGCTCCAAATCCAGTCCGGTGTCAAAGGGTGTGTCCTTAAGGGTTGCAACCAGCGGCTCTGTCGGGGGCTGCGATGTTCCCAGCGCCATGGGCGATATTGCGGTGTCTATTATTTCAACACCCGCTTCAATTGCCTTAAGCGTGGTCATGGAAGCAAGCCCTGTGGTATAATGAGTGTGCAGCTCAATCGGAAGGTTGCAGACTGATTTTATTGCCGTTACGAGGTCATATGCCTCATAGGGCTTAAGAAGTCCCGCCATATCCTTAATGCATATGGAGTCGGCTCCCATTTCCTCAAGCGTATTTGCGTACTTCGCAAAATATGCGTGAGTGAACACCGGTCCGGTAGTATAGGAGATTGCAGCCTGAACATGACCCTTTTCCTTTTTAGTAGCATCGATTGCTGTTTTAAGATTGCGGGGGTCGTTGAGAGCGTCAAAAATCCTTATTATGTCGATTCCGTTGGCAATTGACTTCTGTACAAAATATTCTACAACATCATCAGCGTAATGACGATAACCCAAAATATTTTGTCCTCTGAAGAGCATCTGCAGCTTGGTGTTTTTTACCTGGTCACGGATATCACGCAGCCTCTGCCAGGGGTCCTCATTTAGGAATCTGAGACAAGCATCGAAGGTAGCTCCTCCCCATGCTTCAAGCGCATGATAGCCGATTTTGTCCATGGTAGAAAGAATGGGCTTCATTTCCTCGGTTGTCATTCGGGTAGCTATAAGTGATTGATGAGAGTCACGCAAAACTGTTTCGGTTATTTTTACTTTAGCCATATTACAATCCATTTCTCCGGCAATATATTTATAAAGACCCTTTTTTACCTATGTCTGCCGGTATCAAGGTATTTTGGTTATTATAACCCGGTCTTTGTACAGGAATTACTGGAACAGATACAGGAACACGCCTGCCGCAACCGCAGAGCCTATAACTCCTGCCACATTAGGTCCCATTGCGTGCATAAGCAGGAAGTTCGAAGGATTTGCCTTTTGTCCTACCATTTGAGAAACACGGGCAGCCATAGGAACCGCAGAAACACCTGCGGAGCCTAACAGCGGGTTAATTTTCCCTTTTGTTAAGACGCACATCAGCTTCCCGAAAAGGGTGCCGCCAAAGGTTGCGAAGGCAAAAGCAAAGAGTCCCAAAAGGATTATTTTTATTGTGTCCGGTCTCAGGAAATTCTCGGCACTTGCCGTTATTCCCACGGATACACCCAGAAGTATGGTTACGATATTAATAAGCTCATTCTGAACGGTCTTGGAAAGCCTCTCCACCACTCCCGATACTCTTATCAGGTTACCGAGCATCAGCATACCTACAAGCGGAGTGTAGGAAGGAAGAATAAGACACACTACCAAAGCAACCACTATGGGGAACAGAACCTGCTCTGTCTTGGAAACAGGACGCAGCTGCTCCATCTTAATTGCTCTCTCCTTCTCGGAGGTGAACGCCTTCATAATCGGAGGCTGAATAACCGGAACAAGTGCCATATAGGAATATGCCGCTATCGCTATCGCTCCGAGAAGCTCAGGTGCAAGCAATGTAGACACAAGAATTGCGGTCGGACCGTCCGCTCCGCCGATAATACCAATCGCAGCTGCCTGCATTTGAGAAAAGCCTAAAACAAGTGCTCCAATAAAAGCGGCAAAAACACCTATCTGAGCCGCTGCTCCTAAAAGCAGGCTCTTGGGGTTTGCGATGAGCGGAGAAAAATCGGTCATCGCACCGACTCCCAAAAAGATAAGCGGCGGATATATTCCCATTTTTACACCGAGGTAAATAAAGTCAAGCAAGCCCCCATTTTGCATTACCTCCTGGATTACAACCGCTGAGCCGTCATCATGGATGAACAGGTTCATGTCGAATAATTGGGTACCCGGTATGTTGGCAAGCAGCATTCCGAAGGCAATCGGAAGCAGCAGAAGCGGCTCAAACTTTTTAACTATCGCAAGATAAAACAATCCTGCGATTAAAATATACATAATCGGATATCTCCAGCCGAGCTCCTTAAAAAACGCAGTAAAACCGCTCTCGGAAAATAATCCGGATATTGTTTCAAGAATTACCATTTATATAATCTCCCCTTTCTTTGTAAATACTGCTCTATGCAATTACAAAGAGAAGGTCGCCGGAGCCTACGGTAGCACCCTCGCTGACCGCAACCGAAGCAATCTTACCGTCCTGCGGTGCAACAATATCGTTTTCCATTTTCATTGCTTCAAGTACACAGAGTATCTCGCCCTGCTTAACACTCTGACCCTGCTTTGCCACAACCTTAAGAACGGTTCCGGGAAGGGGTGCGTTTACCTTTGTTCCGTCAGAAGATACCGGAGCCGCCTTTGGAGCTTCTTCCTTCTTGGGTTCCGATTTAGGTGCTTCTGGCTTTACCTCCGGTTTTGCAGGTTGCGCCACAGGTGCCGCTATTCCGGCCGAAGCCTCCTGAACAACTACCTCAAACTTATCACCGTCAACGGTTACAATATACTTTTTCATATCTGCTTCTCCTTAAGAAATCTTTTTTATAGATAAAACATCGAAATCGACATTGCTGTCGCCTCTTGATGCCGCAATCGCCGCTGTTACCGCAGCAATCAGCTTTTTGCTCGTTCTGTCTGAGGTTTCCGCAACCGGAACACCGGGTGCAGGCTTTGCGGAAGCTATATCCGCAACCTGAGCTTCCTTGCTTTTTCTTGCAAAAATCAACTTAAACACATAAAGAACCGCCATAAGAATAATAAGTATAAAAAAAACAATTGCTATTCCTATTGCGGCAGTTTCCAACCCTGCCATAATCCTTTCACCCAATCCGGCATCCTCCCCTATTTTGCGGATTCCGCTGGAAAAGGTATCCTCATTTGCGGTCTTATCTACAGCCGCAGACAAAGAAAACAACCTAAAAACGCTCAATATTTTCGCTCCCTTCATAGCAGGCAGTATTTCTATGAATATATTGCCACATCCAAGAAAATCCTATCCTTGCCCATTTTAATTTACCCCTTAATTATACAATATATAGTATGCAAAATCAAGGTGTTTACCTAAAAATGTTACATTTTAGATATTTCTATTGCTACCTCGATGTTTTTGTGCTAAAATATATCGAAATTTTACAAAGGACGGTGCTACAATGCGGGACTTGCTATCAAATATAGAGAGAACGCTTATATCCAAAGAACAAATCGAAAAACGCATTAAGGAATTGGGAAAACAGATTTCGGACGATTACAGAGACAAGAATTTATTGATGATAGGTGTTCTTAAGGGCTCGGTGGTGTTTATGACCGACCTGATGAGAGCGCTTGATATAAATTGTAAAATAGATTTTATGGCTGCTTCCTCATAT
>CAZGJQ010000111.1:0-5341 GCA_964525815.1 uncultured Oscillospiraceae bacterium | reverse complement strand
GAGGTGAAGAACAGCACCTCGGCGGAATTGTCGGTCTCCTCGCTGTACATAAGACAGTCGTTCTCCTTGAGCTTCTGCACATCGTTGCCCCTGAGAGAGGCCATTGTACACTTCTTAAAATAGCCCTCCCTGCTTAGAAAAACCGTAACCGGATAATCCTCAACCGTTTCCTCCGGCTCAAATTCCTCAAGCTCGTCCTCGTAAATCAAATAGGTCTTTCTGGGCTTGCCGTATTTCTGGGAAATTGCTTTTAGCTGCTTGACTATTACCTTTTTAATCCTTTTATCGCTTGAAATAAGCTCCTTAAGCTCCTCGATATCCTTCTCAAGCTGTTCAATCTCGTCGATTCGCTTCAGAATGTATTCCCTGTTAAGGTTTCGAAGCCTTATTTCCGCCACATATTCAGCTTGAACCTCATCGATTCCGAATCCGGTCATTAGGTTGGGAACAACATCCCTCTCATTCTCGGTTGAGCGTACGATTCTAATCGCCTTATCAATGTCAAGCAGTATTTCCTTTAACCCGTAAAGCAAATGCAGCTTGTCCGTCTTTTTGCTCAGCTCATAAATATAGGTGCGACGCAGACATTCGACTCTGAATGCGATCCACTCGTCAAGAATCTCAAGAATCCCCATTGTGCGGGGAATTCCGCCTACCAAAATATTAAAATTGCAGGAAAAATCGTCCTCCAGCGTAGTGGTCTTATAAAGGCGTGCCATAACCTTCTCGTAATCTGCTCCCCGCTTAAAGTCTATGGTCAGCTTCAATCCGTTTATGTCCGTTTCGTCTCGTATGTCCGCTATCTCCTTGATTCTGCCGTTTTTGTATTGCTTTATGATAGCGTCCTTAATACGTTCAAGGGTGGTTGTATATGGTATCTGTGTTATTTCGACGCAATTAGTCTTTTTGACATAGGCATACTTCGCTCTGACCTTAACGCCTCCTCTTCCGGTGCTGTAAATCTCATGCAGCTTACCTCTGTTATAAACCAGCATTCCTCCGGTAGAAAAATCGGGAGCCTTTATAATATCCAAGAGCTTGTCAACCGAAAAATCAGCGTCGGTCAGAAAAGCGATTGTAGCCTCGCATACCTCCGCAAGGTTAAAGGAGCAGATTGAGCTTGCCATTCCAACAGCAATACCCATATTAGGTGATACGAGTATGTTCGGAAATGCGGTGGGCAGCACTATAGGCTCGGTTGTGGTGTTGTCATAGTTCTCTACAAAATCGACCGCATCCTTGTCAATACCGTCAAAAATCTCCGCCGCAACAGGCGCAAGCTTGCATTCCGTGTATCTGGATGCCGCATATGCCATATCCGAGTACTGCTTGCCAAAGCTTCCCTTTGATTCAATAAAAGGGTGCAAAAGGGACTCCTTGCCGGTGGTAAGCCTGACAAGGGTCTCGTATATCGAGCTGTCTCCGTGAGGATTGAGCACCATGGTCTGACCGACAACCTTGGCGCTCTTCTGCTTAGCACCCGTGAGCAGCCCCATCTTGTACATTGTATAGAGCAGCTTACGATGTGCGGGCTTAAAGCCGTCTATTTCGGGTATGGCTCTGGATACTATAACAGTCATCGCATAGGGCATATAGTTGGTTTCCAGAACCTGTGTGATGTTTACGTCCAGAACCTCAGCCGTCTTCTCAGGCTCGGTGTTTATGTTTGACTTTCTTCTTGCCACTTCTGTCAATCAGTCCTTCTATTTTGTTATATATTATCGGATTTTTTAAATATGTAATTCTTCCATGCACTGCTGTCACTCGGAATTTCATCAACAAACTCAAAAATACCCTTTGTATAATCAACCAATTCCTTTTTAGTATGCGCATAAAACTCACGGTCGTATTCCTCACCGTCAATGGTGACAAAGCTCTTCTTTTCCAGCTTTCCTGTACCGTCAACAACCACTGCTAAAAGCAAGCCATCATCCTTAAGCACCTGCGAAATATTCAAAAATGCTCGTCTCAGTTTTTCGTTTGGTATATGTATTAGACCCGCAAGAACAGCAACACCATCAAAAACACCCGCATATGAAAAATCTTCAAGCATATCTCCTATATAAAACATTATATCCGGATTTTTCGTTCTGGCTATTTTAATGCTCTCCTCACTGAAATCAATACCCACAACCTCAGCTCCCAAGCTTCTCATACGCATACTTTCATACCCCGCACCACAGCATAAATCAAGAATACGGGGTTTCTCGGGGAACCTGCTTATAAAGTTCCTATGGCAGGGCAGCATAGTATCATTTCCATACCATTCCGAAGCCATTTCATGCGCTATTTTGTTATAAAAATCCTTAGTACTCTTCATACTGTCACCCATCCGAAAAATTTAATTATTATACGAATTATACCATGAACCGCATCCCTTATTGCGATTTTTTTTAAATACTTTCATTATTTGGTTTTTGTATCCTTTTTCTAATTCCTTTTTTTCATCTTTACTTAACTTAAAATAATCAATACAAAAGAGAATTATTAACAGTGCCAATAATACGCCGCCTATCCATAAATAGACATCCTTTATGTCAAAAATAAAATGATATGGAACCGCATGATAATGATCTCCCGCCTGTTCCGTTATTAAACCGGATATACACATAAAGTCGAGAGAGCCGCCCCAGAAAAGGCGGTCTATAATACCGCTGCATATCCCGGCAGCCAAATTTAAGCATATTATACCGCTGATCAATTTAGGGTGTCTTTTTATTTTTACCTGAGCTAAAAAACGAAAACCAAAATATATAAGTAAATTAAACGTAACAATAAGAGAAACTGCTTTCACTATATCTCTAAACATTAAATATTTGATGCTTAATGATCTTTCCATAGCTTCTTGCATAAGCTCCTGTCTATGTGCATCATTTATCACCGGATGAATATGGAAGGTGTTGTGAGTCCTCCACAGTTCGGTGTCTTCAATACTCTCCGAAGCCAATACAATATCGTCTTCATAAAAATGCGCAACGGCAAGCTTTGCCCCCTGGTCAAGCATAACAAGACATAGGATAATTATTGTATATTTAATATATTTCTTCACCTTTTTACTCCAGTCCGCGTGAAACTGTTATATATCCGCTAACTCCAAATACCTTGCGCCATTGGCCGAAATAAACTGCTTTCTGCCGTTAAGATTATCTCCCAGCAGAACATCAAACATCTCATATGTCTTTTGCTCATCCTCCGGCTTGATGCGTATCAATCTTCTTGTAGCGGGGTGCATGGTTGTGCGGGACATCATCTCGGGGTCGTTCTCTCCCAAGCCTTTTGAGCGTTGTATAGTGTGCTTCTTGTCTCCGAGTCTTGCGATAATTTGCGCCTTTTCCTTTTCGTCATACGCAAAAAAGGTGTCGTCCTTTGTATTAATCTCAAAAAGAGGAGTCTCGGCAATAAACACAAGACCTTCTGTTATCAAAGAGGGAAGCAGCCGGTAAAACATGGTCATAATAAGCGTACGGATCTGATACCCGTCCTCGTCCGCATCGGTACATATTATAATTTTGTTCCACCGCAGCGACTGCTTGTTAAACTCGGGAGTTTTTTTGCTCTTGCCTCCCTTAATTTCAATACCGCAGCCCAGCACCTTAATTAGGTCGATTATAATATCGTTTTTAAGTATCTTTTCGTAGGTTGATTTAAGGCAGTTGAGGGTCTTTCCCCTTACGGGTATTATGGCTTGGAACTCAGCGTTTCTCGCCAGCTTGCAGCTTGTGAGAGCGGAGTCACCCTCCACGATGTAGAGCTCGCACCTGTCCGGATCCTTACTGCGGCAGTTGACAAACTTGTCCACCGAGTTGCTTATGTCAAGCGGAGCGGAGAGCTTTTTCTTTGTGGTTGCCTTCAAGTTTTCGGAGGATTCCCTTGCTCTCTTGTTAATAAGAACCTGAGCGCATATCTTATCCGCATGTGCGGGGTTCTCGGCAAAATAAACCTCAAGCGAATGCTTGAAGAATTCGGTCATTGCCTGTGTTATAAATGTGTTTGTTATCGCTTTTTTTGTCTGGTTCTCATATGAGGTCTCTGTCGAAAAGGAATTGACGATAAAAATAAGTGCTTCCTCAATATCCGAGAAGGTAACCTTGCTCTCGTTTTTGTTGTATTTGCCGTTTTCCTTTGCATATCGGTCTATCGCCCATACAAAAGCGCTTCTCGTAGCCTTTTCGGGCGAGCCGCCATGCTCCAGAAACGAAGAGTTGTGATAATACTCAATCCTGCTTACCTTATCGGAGAAACAGAAAGCAATATGCATCTTCAGCTTATAGCTCTCCTTGTCCGCTCTGTCCCTGCCCGTACGCTCTGAGGAAAACTCCGCGGGCGGTGTGATATAATCCTCCTGTACAAGCTCCCCGATATAGTCCACAATACCGTTCTTGTACAAGAATTCGCTTTTATCAAAGCTGCCGTCAATACTCTGCCAGCTTAGGTTAAGGGTAAGTCCTTTATTAACGACTGCCTGCTTTTTCAGAAGGTCGAGAAAATACTCCCTTTCAACTGCGATGTCAGTAAAAACATCAAGGTCGGGCTTCCAGCGGACAACCGTGCCGCTCTTTGTTTTTGGGCAATCCTCTTTAATGAGCTCTCCGTCAACCTCCCCTTTTTTGAAGTTGATTGAGTATTTTATACCGTTTTGGTAAGAGACGACATTCATATATTCGGAGGCATACTGGGTTGCGCATGCGCCGAGTCCGTTCAGTCCGAGAGAATATTCGTAAGCTCCGCCCTTAATGTTGTTATACTTACCGCCGGCATACAGCTCGCAGTAAACAAGCTCCCAGTTATATCTTCCCTCCTTTTCGTTCCAATCAAGGGGAACACCCCGTCCGAAATCCTCCACCTGCATGGAATGGTCGTTAAAAACAGTAATATTTATGACCTTACCGTAGCCCTCCCTCGCCTCGTCGATGGAGTTGGAGAGTATCTCAAAAAAAGAGTGCTTGCAGCCCTCGATACCGTCAGAGCCGAAAATAACCGCAGGGCGCTTGCGCACCCTTTCCGCACCCTTTAGCGAGGAAATACTCTGGCTGTCGTATTCGTACTTGTTTATGACCATATTTTCACTCCGAATTTTTGTTAATATCCTGTCAAGACCTGTAAAACCCTATTTTTCTATAGACCTTTGAAAGGGTCTTGCGTGCAATGTATGCCGCACGCTCACTGCTCTCTTTAAGGATACTGTTCAGCATATCCTTATCGGAAAGATAACGGTTGAACTCATCCTGAATCTTCCCGACGGAATCAGCCGTAACCTCGGCGACCGCTGCTTTGAAGTCTCCGTAGCCCTTTCCCTCAAAATCCTTCTCCGCTTCTGCTATGCTCTTTCCGGAAAAGCAGC
>CAZGJQ010000110.1:0-5489 GCA_964525815.1 uncultured Oscillospiraceae bacterium | reverse complement strand
CCAAATCCTTAAAAAAAATCTGGTTCAGCGTGTAGTCCCAGTTCTGCCCCGTATGCACAAGAATATGCTCGAAATACCTGTCGGCGCACTTTATTGTTTCGGACAAGCGAATAATCTCCGGTCTTGTTCCAAGTATGGTCATCAGCTTCAATTTAGTCATTTTTACATCCTCTTAGCTATATAAATCAAAAATTTAAACATCTAAAAAATATGTGTCCGGCTTATCCGGGTCAAACAGCTCGCTCGCCCACATAAAGGTTACAAGGTCGGTGTCTCCGAGGTTCTCGATATTGTGGGTATATCCCGGAGGTATGTCCACAGCCTCCAGCTTTTCGCCGCTCACAAAGTATTCCAGAACCTTGTCGCTGCCAATCCTGCGGAAGCGTATTACACCTTTCCCGCTCACAACAAGGAACTTCTCATTTTTTGTATGATGCCAGTGATTGCCTTTGGTAATACCCGGCTTGGAAATATTGACCGAGAACTGCCCTCTGTCCGGTGTTCGTATTATCTCGGTAAAGCTCCCTCTGTCGTCAACATTCATTTTGAGGGGATAGCTGAACTCATTCTCCGATAGATAACTTAAGTATGTAGTGTATAGCTTTTTAACAAACGGCTCGGACATATCCGGGATGCTCCGTTTATTGCGGCTATCCTTAAAGCAATACAGATTGTCAACTATCTCACCGAGGGTTGCGGTATGGACAACCGGAACATAGCAGTAATTATCCTCTTTTTTATTCGCTTTGCCGTTCAGGGCATGCACAAGCTCGTTAACAACATCATCTATATAAACCAGATTAAGGGTTATATTACGGTCGCTGACAGTGATGGGCAGATCGTTAGCTATGTTGTGGCAAAAGGTTGCTACCGCACTGTTATAATTGGGACGGCACCACTTACCGAATACATTCGGAAAGCGATATACAAGAACCTCCGCATTTGTCTCGGCAGCATACGAAAACATCAGCTCCTCACCCGCTCTTTTACTCTCCCCGTATGGATTGGAGAGCGCTGCCTGTGTTGAGGAGGAAATCATTACCGGGCAGGTGTTTTTATGCTTTTTCAGCGTATCTAAAAGCATGGAGGTAAAACCGAAGTTACCCTCCATAAACTCGCTTTGCTCCTTAGGGCGGTTAACCCCCGCAAGGTGGAAAATAAACTCCGACTCTCCGCAGTATTCATCCAGCAGAGCAGGGTCGGTATCTATATCATATTCAAACAGCTCGTGGTCATTATTGCAGCTCAGCTCAGCAACAAGGTTACTGCCTACAAAGCCTTTTGCTCCGGTTATAAGTATTTTCATTGGCTCCCCCAATATTATTAATCAGTTACATACAGTCTTAAATCTTTGTATATATTCTGTTGTTTTTTTGCTTCATGAAAGGTCTTTAGAACAATTTGTTTCTTTCGTTTGCCCATTATTATACGGAATACTTGTCTTATAGGTATATACAGCCAAACTAAAGGCAGTATGAACGGAAACTTTTTGCATATTGGAAAATCTCTGTTAGCTAAAAAACATATATGGAAAAAAAAGTTCCTAAAAACTGAGTTATGTTCACTTTCCGAGGCAGAAAGTCTTCTTACCATAACATTATCACTTGCTTTTCGCCCCATATTCCCACTACGAAGAATAGATAGCATAATTCCAGTGCATAATTTATCGTCAGCTTCCATACACCAATTGAACTTAACTGAATCCAACCCCAAGTACAACACGCATACCTTGGTAATTACCTGTGCAAATTTTAGCAACCCAAATGTTTTTAGAACAGGCTTGACTTGATTCTCCCACAGCTCATTATTGATTCTTGCATTTATGAACATTGCCCAGTCACTAAGCTGACGCAGCCCAATACCATCATGCGAAAGATGCCTTTCCATATGTAAAAGCAGAGCAACAAACTGATGTCTCGGGGATAAAACATTAAATGAATATGGAATAATCTTCTCCGCTTCCACCCAATCCAAAGCATCAGCGAAAAACGCTTTTATATTTTCACCAGCTTTATTGTCCGGTATTTCCGCAACCATATAATGCGGCTCAATACGCACACCTTTTTGTTGCACAGCCTCATGTATTGCAAGATTAAGGTTTAAATTTTCATACCCGTTTTCACACAAGAGGTCTGTTGCTTTTTGACAGTCAGAGGCATTAAACAGCAGATCTATGTCTCCGAGAACTCTTAGTTCGGGTTTTTTATAACAACAGCTTACGCTTGTACCCTTAAGTACCGCATATGGTATGTCGGATTTTTCCAACAGCTCTATAACTCTATCTTGCCAATACATAAGCTTATGGTTTGTTGCAACCTGATAACTAACAGCCGCTTTCCATCTTTTAAGAACACTTTCTTCGACTTTATATTCCTTTGATGATGAAACGATTTCTTGTAGCACCAAAGGAAGCACTGTATGATGCTTAGCTTCTAAAAAAACACCTTTCCAGTCAATTGCCTCCAGCTTATGTTCAGAAATTTCAAGGTCGAACAGCGATTTCTTTAGAATATTTAATATGAACTGTTCGCTTAGTTTCATAAATCCTATCCTTTCGGCGAAAACTCACTACTCCGACGCATTATAAACACAACAGGTTATTTTACTGCAATATTCAACTGTTCTTTTATATATTGAAGATCCGAGAGTTTCTCCTTGACCTTCTCTACGGACAATAATTCGGTATTATTTGAGTTGAATTCTGTAAGCTTGTTGCGGTCACCGTTTCCGCCCAAGAAGTATTTGTCATAGTTTAAATCACGCTTGTCTGCGGGAACACGATAAAAATCACCGAGGTCGATTGCTCCTGCACACTCCTCATTTGTCAGCAGTGTCTCATACATCTTCTCTCCGTGTCTGATGCCGATTACCTTTATATTATTTTCGGCATTAAACAGCTCCTTGACCGCCTGAGCAAGCACACCTATTGTACAGGCGGGAGCTTTTTGAACCATAATATCGCCGCTCTGAGCGTTCTTAAATGCATATATAACAAGATCAACCGCCTCGTCAAGGCTCATAATAAAACGGGTCATATCGGAGCTGGTAACAGTCAGCGGTTTACCCGCTTTTATTTGGTCAATAAAGAGCGGAATGACGCTTCCGCGGGAGCACATGACATTGCCGTATCTGGTGCAGCAAATAGTGGTTCTGTCAGGCGAGACCGTTCTGGATTTTGCCACAATCACCTTTTCCATCATGGCCTTGCTTGTACCCATTGCATTAACAGGATAAGCGGCTTTATCGGTTGAGAGACAAATAACCTTGCTCACCCCTGCTTCTATCGCAGCCGTAAGCACATTATCTGTTCCGATAACATTTGTCTTTACAGCCTCCAGCGGAAAGAACTCGCAGGAGGGTACCTGCTTCAATGCCGCAGCGTGAAATATGTAATCGACACCGTGCATTGCATTTTTTACACTTGCAATATCCCTAACATCGCCTATATAAAACTTAATTTTTTCATTATTATATTTGTGCCGCATATCATCTTGCTTCTTCTCATCTCTGGAAAATATGCGTATCTCCCCTATATCTGTATTCAGAAACCGCTCCAAAACGGCATTGCCGAACGAGCCTGTCCCTCCGGTAATAAGTAAGGTTTTATTGGTAAACATTGGTTCTGTCTCCTTATACTATGATATATGCTTTGCATTCCTATGGTTTTTATTGCTTGATATTGTATTTTTTGTAAACATGAATACTATAATCCAAAAAGTCATATTTGCGTTAAGTGGCGATGAAGTTGCTAGCATAATCACAGAAATGATTATAATAATCTTAGTTAAGGTTTTTAAATTTGATTTCTTTGCCAACCCTCTTATCCACGAATAATTATATATAACTCCGCTAAATATACCAAAAGCAGCGAAGAAATAAGTAAGTGTGGATGTGCGTGTTCTAAGATCAATAGCAAAGTACCTCCACGTAAATTCCTTTGAAAGGTTGGTAACACTACCGACACCACTTCCAAGCGGATATTCTAAACTAATCAATAAATCTGCCAATGGATTATACGTTCTGTCAGTAACAGAAAAATTCTCTAGAGAAAGTTTCCTAAATACAGTTGGCTGCCAGGATATTAAAATATCAATTATTTCATCATAATAAAGATACAGGTATACCGTCCCAATTATTAATGATGATACAAGAAGAATCTTTATGAAGTTGTTAGCCTTATATGATAACAATAGAATTACGGCCATTAAAATATAAACATATGCAGCAGTCGATTCTGTGCTAAATAAAGCATAACCATAAACAAAATAAAATAATGTTTTATATTTATTCTTCGGCATATACACAATCTCAAAGATTAGTGCTAACATAATAAAAGCTGCAAATAACCCTGCTTCCCAAAAAATCCCTGAATTTCTTAGATTTACAACACTCGAATTGCAGGAAAAAATATAAGCTGTATAATAGCTTACATCCATACCATTTTTTATAATAGGTAACGATATTATTGAATTATCAATTAAAGTGAACAGCACAATTGAGATAACAGTTATAAAGCGCATTATATATGTAAAATAATGAGCAAATATTTTAATCTCCAGAATCTTCGCAATGCAAAACGCAGTAACTATTACTGCAAATAGTCTTAAGTACTCAAGCCATGAGGAAAAGTCATCATTAATAATAGCTGCCAAAAACATTGTTATAATCATAACAATTAACAGAACATCTTCCGGCTCTAAACGCTCTGCAAATACTGGTCTTACAGTGTTCGCTTTTATATATAAAACAATGGCAAACAACGCTGTTATGAGCGGAATTATTCTATTATATCCAACTGTTAAAGCATAACCGCTGTTTAACACAACAACAATTCCAGTTAGAATTAATGAAAAGGACCATTTGGCTCTATATTCTACAGATGTATTACGAGGTATATTTGGGTTGTAATTCATTCTTTATTTACCTTATCAAAGTATTGTTCTGGAGCTTGAATTGCTCTATATAACTTTGCTTTAACACTATCAAGCGAGTGTTCTTTTTTTGCACAGTTCATACAGTTTTCGGCTAATTGCTTTCTTAAGTATTCATTTTTTATAAGCTCAATAGCTAATGTATATAATTGTGATTTATTATTAGCAACACAAGCTGCCCCCTTTTCTTCTAAGTAGTTAGCACTGAACAATTTATTATCCAAATAAGCCAATATAGGTTTTGCGGCTGCCATATATTCCGGTATTTTTGTTGACAAAGAATACTTTATAAAACTCTTTATATTCTCATCAAATGATTCCGTAAAAACAAGCACATCACTGCTTGAATATACTTCCGAGACCCTGTCATTACTTACATAACTAAAAACATTTGCGCCGGTATCCTTGAATTGGTCAATCATAAAATCTAAACGTTCCGGCGGAACATACATTATAAACTCGTTTTTAAATCCGTCTTTATCGGCTCTGTCCAGCACAGAAGCAATATCAAGAAGACTCTTCCATCTGTTAAGAGAAATTGAACCCGCATAGACAAAG
>CAZGJQ010000109.1:1388-5494 GCA_964525815.1 uncultured Oscillospiraceae bacterium | reverse complement strand
CCTTCTGTCCCACCAGATGCGGGTACTGCTCCTTTGTGTCTTATTCAAACGAAAAGCTGTTTGGGCTTATACCCGATTATCTGACGAGGCTAAAGGCCGACCTAAAAAGCACCGCCGAATTGATTAGTGAGCTGGATTTATCGCTGGGAGCAATATATATCGGCGGCGGAACCCCTTCCATTCTCGACTGCGGACAGCTTGAGGATTTGCTCGGAGAGATAAACGGAGTTTTTGATTTATCTGATTTAAAGGAGTACTCCTTTGAGGCGGGACGACCGGATACCGTCGATTATAAAAAACTATCGGTATTAAAAGCACATGGAGTTGACAGAATAAGCATAAATCCCCAAAGCACCAGCGATGAGGTTTTGAGAAGAATCGGCAGGCAGCACTCGGTTTCCCGCTTTTTTGAGGCGGTTGAGGCTGCGAAAAAGGTTAGCTTCAGCTGCGTAAACGCTGATTTGATAGCGGGTCTTCCCGGCGACAGCCTTCGGGGCTTTGAGAAGAGCCTATCCGATATTATTGGTCTGGATTTTGAAAACATTACCGTGCATACTCTGAGCATAAAAAACGCCGCACAGCTTCGTTTTGACGCGGAAGGACTGTATGATGCGGCGGGAGAGACCGCTAAAAGGTGCGTTTCAATCGCTTATGACAGGTTGACAAACAACGGGTATAAGCCATATTATTTATACAGACAGAAGAATACGGTCGGAAACGCCGAGAACACCGGTTATGCAAGGGAAGGGTATGAGAATCTGTACAATGTTATTATGATGGAGGAGTTTTCCACCGTATTTGCCTGCGGAGCGGGTGCGATTACGAAAATCGTTTCTCCCGATAAGCAGTCTATTCGTCGTATAGCTTTTCCGAAGTATCCGTTTGAATATTTAAAGCAAGCCGGAGGAATCGGAGAAGAAGAAATAAGACGATTTATTACTTATCTTAAGTAAGCATATAACACAAGGAGAGGAAGGTGTTTATGAAGGAAAACAGGATTATACAAATGATAATGGATGACGAACGGGATTATGAGCTTGCTCTTCGTAAGGCTGCGGAGAGCATATGCTCGGATTATAATATAAGACTGGTGCTTATTACCGGAGGCTCCTGCTCCGGGAAGACAACCACAACAAAAAAATTAGCACAGCTGATTACCGAAAGAGGAAGGCACACCCATACCATCAGCCTTGACGATTTCTACAGAAACATCGAGGACAGCGTTTATCTCGAGGACGGGACAAGGGATATTGAGAGCATAAACAGCCTTGAGGTGGACTTGATTAAGGAGTGCTTCCGTGAATTGGTAGAGGGAAGGGAAGCGCACATTCCCCGATTTGACTTTATATCTCAACGCCGTATCGACAACTTTGAGCAGATTGTACTGGACGAGACCGAGGTCGCTATAATCGAGGGGCTTCATGCTCTGAATCCCATGCTCTACGAGGGCTTTTCCGCCGATTCCAAAACATACAGGGTTTATCTGTATGCCGATGACCAAGAAGGGGGAGATCCGCGTTTCTTGAGAAGGCTGGTAAGGGATTGGAATTACAGGGGCAGCGACGCTGTGGGAACCTATGACCAATGGGACATTGTGAGGAGTCATGAGCCGGAGTTTATCGAGCAGTTTGCGGATACCGCCGATCTAAAGATTAACACCTTTTTCCCGTATGAGAGAGGTCTGCTCGCAGAACCGGCGACAGAGATTTTGTCCCGTCTTCCCCAAGAGAGCATACACAAGGATGAGGCGAATGCCTTAATCAAAAAAATGTCCGAGCTTGAGCCGTTACCGCTGAGGTATGTGCCGGAGAACTCTCTGATGCAGGAATTTATAAAAAATAAATAGTAGAAATGGGACATAAAATGCAGGACTTTAACCGCGCAAGGTCAAAAAGCTTTGTCGCCCAGGCTGCGATACTGTCGGTTTCCAGCTTTGCCGTTAAAATAATAGGAGTGCTATTTAAGATACCGCTTGCAAATATCCTCGGAGACGGCATGGGTATTTTCAACGCCGCATATTCGATTTATGCGATGCTCTTTATGATTTCCACCTCGGGATTGCCGGTCGCAATTTCCCGCATGATTGCGGCATCTGCGGAAAAGGGCAGGTTAACCGAGACAAAAAAAATACTGAGGATGTCCATTTACGCCTTCGGTATCGTAGGCGTTCTTTGCAGCCTGTTTTTGTTTATTTTTGCCGAATCCATAGCGGTCTGGTCAATACACCCCGATTCTATGCTGGCTATGAAGGTAATTGCTCCGACATTGTTCTTTATTTGTATTGCCTCGGCGTTCAGAGGCTATTTCCAAGGGCTACGGAATATGTATCCCACAGCGATAAGCCAGTTTGTCGAAGCGTTTATAAAGCTTTCCGTCGGACTCGGGGCCACTATTTGGGCACGCCGTATGGAATACCCAATACAGGTGCAGGCGGCGTTTGCGATTTCGGGAGTAACGCTCGGTGTTTTCCTCGGAATGCTGTACCTGGTGCTTTATAATATGTATTCCAAGCGCACGCATTTCAGGGAAAAATCCGAAGCCTCAATCCGATACAAAAAGATAGCAAGAAACCTTGTTATAATAGCTTTTCCCGTAACCATTACATCCTCCGCTCTGTATTTATCGCAATTTCTGGACACTTTGGTGATAAATAAGGTTCTTGTCGGTAACGGACTTCCGTTTATAACAGCAGAAGCTCTGTTCACCGCATATACCACACTCGCAATTTCAATCTCAGACCTCCTGCCCGCAACCCTCGTTTATCCAATCGCAATTAGTATTCTGCCTGCGGTGGCGGGTGCTCTTGCACTGAAAAAGCGAAAAGAGGCTGCCGGCTACATAATCTCCTCAATAAGGATAAGCGGAATAATTGCGTTGCCCAGCTCGATTTGCCTGTTTGTGCTTGCTCGCCCCTGTATCGCTCTTATATACGGAGCGGGATGGGGAAGCGAGATAACCCTTGCAAGCGGAAGAACGGTTATGCCAATTGATATTGGTGCGCCCGCCTTGAAAATATTGGCGCTCGGAATATTCTTTATTTCTCTGCTGTCCACCACAAACGCACTGCTTCAGGCAGTGGGAAAGGTTTATTATCCTCTTGTTTCGGTGGGAGTCGGAGTGGCTGTTCTTATTATTGCGGAAATAGGGCTTATAAGCATTGAAGCAATCGGTATTTACGGCGCGCCTATCAGCTCGGTCCTGTGCTATTCGGTTGCTCTGTACCTTAATATGCACTTTCTTCGCAAAACGCAACGTATTAAGCTACCGCCAAAAAGATTATTTCTTAAGCCGTTTGCCGCCGCTGCTGTAACCGGGATATACAGCCTTGCTTCGTATAGGCTTATATATTATTTATGGTCAATTGCTTTTAAAAGCAGTCCGGACGGAAGAGCAGCAAGCTTTGTGATTCTGCTGCTTACAGCAGCCGGAGGAGTGCTCTTGTATGCGTTTGTGCTGCTTGCTATAAAGGGAGTAGTAGCAAAGGAGATAAGGCTATTACCAAAAGGGGACAGCATTTGTAATTTTCTGATTAAAAAGGGCTGGATAAAAAACACCGGAGTAGTAAACAATGAACAATAAAACAGAATCAAGGAAGTATATCGACGAGATTAATCAAAAGGACTGCTATGATTTCAACGACCTGTGCGGAATAATGGCTCTGCTGCGCAGTGAGCAGGGATGCGATTGGGACAAAGAGCAGACACATAAGAGCATACGCAAAAACCTTATAGAGGAGACCTATGAGGTTATTGAAGCCATTGATAACGATGATTTCACGCTGATGAGGGAGGAGCTCGGGGATCTGCTGCTACAGGTGGTTTTCCATTCTCAGATAGCCAGGGAGGAGGGCAGCTTCGGAATAGATGGGGTCATAGACGAGCTGTGCCGGAAGCTGATTGTAAGACATCCTCATGTGTTCGGGGATATCAGCGTAACCGGAAGTAACGAGGTGCTGAGCAATTGGGACAAAATAAAGGCAAGCACAAAAAAGCATAAGAGCATAACCCAGGCTATGGAGAGCATTTCACCCGCAATGCCTTCTCTTATGAGAGCAGCTAAAATAGGGAGCAAGGGCGCAAAGGCCGGTTTTGATTTCGACGACTCCG
>CAZGJQ010000109.1:0-1378 GCA_964525815.1 uncultured Oscillospiraceae bacterium | reverse complement strand
GATGCTCTAACAAAGGTTAAGGAGGAAGCGCTGGAGGTGGAAAAGGCACTCGGCGAAGGTAACGTTGAAAGGCTGAGTGAGGAGATAGGCGATTTGCTATTGGCGGTGGTGAATGTCGCAAGACTGTCCGGCATTGATTGCGAGGAAGCGTTATACAAAGCAAACGATAAGTTCATCTCACGGTTTTGTACCGTTGAGCAAAAAGCATTGGAGCAGGGAATAGACTTACTGAGTGCAGCTCGGGATACAAAGGAGGCTCTTTGGCAGAGGGCAAAAGAGACTAATTAATAAAAATTTAGCGTTGTTACATTGAGATGTGCACAAAATACACAAAAATGCTTTAAAAATCAGCCCAAAATCGTAAAAATAGTTATTTTTGCTATTGATTATGGAAAAAAATAGTGATATAATAATCCCACCAAAGGATTAAAATGATTTGAAAGGAGTTCAGTAAATGAACAAAGCAACATTAGTTGAAATAGTAGCAGAGAGTGCAGGCATTAAGAAGAAGGAAGCGGACACAGCGGTTTCCGCTGTTTTTGCAGCGATTGAGAACGAGCTGGCAACAGGCGGAAAGGTACAGATTGCAGGCTTCGGTTCCTTCAAGGTTAAGGAAAGAAGCGCAAGAGTAGGACGCAATCCCAAAACAAAGGAAGAGATAAATATACCCGCCTCCAAGGTGCCCGCTTTTGTGGCAGGCAAGTCCTTAAAGGAATCCGTTAACAAGTAATAACCAACCCATTCTGCTTTTCAAAGCAGCACTTTCTACACAGCTTTTGATTTTTTTGGGGGCAGGGCAGGTCCCTGTCCCTAGAATGATTTTATTTCAGCTTATATTCTTACTATAAACCGATTCCGCTTTTGCGGAGCAAAACAGGAAACAAATAATGCGTCTTGACAAATATCTTAAGATATCCAGAATAATCAAACGCAGAACGGTTGCTAATCAGGCATGTGACAGCTCCTATGTAACGGTTAACGGGCGGTCCGCAAAGGCATCCTACGATGTGAAAGTCGGGGACATTATTGAGGTTGCTTACGGAAACCGTACAACCCGATTCAAGGTTATGTCCGTTGCCGAGCATGCCACCAAGGCAACAGCGGGCGAAATGTACGAGATTTTAACATAGAAGGAGCATAGAACATTTTCTGTCTTCATATAATTAAACGCTATTGTATTAACAGTAATACCGTTTGGGATTATGGAGGGAGAAGGAATATGACAGGCAATTCTTCAAAGCACACCGTAACTATTACAGACCGCAGCATTATTGCGTTAACCGCAGTTGACGAGGTTGTAAGTTTTGATGACACAATGGTCACCTTATCTGTCGGCGAGCGGCTTATGAATATAAGCGGCACCGAGCTTTCCGTTACC
>CAZGJQ010000108.1:0-5888 GCA_964525815.1 uncultured Oscillospiraceae bacterium | reverse complement strand
AAGTGAAACCACATGATATAGAGGCTTACTCATAAGCATTCACCTCCGGAACATCATGGTACATATATTCGACACCATCTCTCAAAAGAAATACACCGTCTGTGCTTCCAACCTGCTCGATATACCGTCTCACAATTACATCACAGAACTTTTCGTCAAGTTCAATGGTGTGGCAGATTCTGTCCGTTTGCTCACAGGCAATAAGTGTACTTCCCGAACCTCCGAAAGAGTCGAGTACGATGCAGTTCGACAGGCTGGAGTTCATTATAGGGTGTGCCACAAGTGCCACTGGCTTCATAGTTGGGTGGTCGCCGTTCTTCTTAGGCTTTTCAAATTCCCAAATAGTGGTCTGCTTGCGGTCGGCATACCAGTTGTGCTTACCTTTTTTCTTCCAACCGAACAGCACAGGCTCATGCTGCCACTGATAAGGCGAACGACCGAGGACAAGCGACTTCTTTTTCCAGATGCAAGTACCTGAAAGATAGAAACCGGCATCCGAGAATGCTTTTCTGAAATTAAGGCCTTCGGTATCTGCATGAAATACATAAATAGAAGCGTCTTGTGCCATTGCTGCTTCGGTGTTTGTGAACGCCGCAAGCAGAAAATTATAGAACGCTCCGTTTTCCATATTATCATTTTTGATTTTTCCCGCTGTACCTTCGTAGTTGACGTTGTACGGAGGGTCGGTTACTACAAGATTTGCGAGTTTGCTATCCATGAGAACAGTAAAGGTATCCGCCTTAGTTGAATCGCCGCAAACGAGCCTGTGCCGCCCAAGCTTCCACACATCACCTTGCTTGGTGATGGCAGGCTTTTGCAGTTCGGCACCCACATCAAAGTCATCGTCATGAATACCGTCCTTGAGAGAATCCTTGAACAGTGTGTCCAGTTCCGCAGGTTCGAAGCCGGTGAGCGACACATCAAAATCCGCACCCTGTAAGTCCGCAATGAGGAGGGCCAGCTTATCTTTGTCCCAGTCACCGCTGATTTTATTAAGCGCGATGTTGAGGGCTTTTTCTTTTTCCTCATCCATCTCAATGACCACGCACTCGACCTCGGTCATCCCTAAATCAAGCAATACCTTTAAACGCTGGTGACCGCCAACAACCCTACCGGTTGTCTTGTTCCATATAACCGGCTCGACATAGCCAAATTGCTCGATAGAGCGTTTCAGCTTTTCATATTCTGGGTCACCCGGTTTCAGGTCTTTGCGGGGATTATATTGGGCGGGAATCAGTAGCTCCGTTTTCAGTTTTTCAATCTGCATATTTCTCCGCCGCCTTTCTTAAGTTTGTGTACATATTTACATCCTCCCAGGGGAACAGGCAGGAATTGAAATGCCCGTAAACAGAAGTATCAGAATAAATTACACTGCGCAGACGAAGTTTTTCGATGATCGCAGCCGGGCGAAGGTTGAACACCTCTTGCACAATTTTTGCAAGCTGCTCATCGGTGAGTTTGCTTGTTCCGAAGGCATTCACATCAACCGCCACGGGGTTTGCCTTGCCGATGGCATAAGAAAGAGCGATCTCGCATTTTTCTGCAAGACCGCTCCATACGATGTTCTTTGCAATGTATCGTGCCATATACGCGCCGCTTCGATCAACCTTGGTGGGGTCTTTCCCGCAGAGAGCACCTCCGCCGTGGGAGGCAAGCCCGCCGTAGGTATCTACCATGATTTTTCTGCCAGTCAAGCCCGTATCAGCAGCGGGACCTCCCTCGATAAACCTGCCTGAGGGGTTGATGAGGATTTCCGTATCATCATCAAAAGGAAAATCCTCAAAGCACTGCCAAAGCACATTGTTAAAAATGTTTGTTCGGAGTTCCTTCTGTGTTTTGTTTTTATCGTGCTGTACCGAAACGACAATGGTTTTAACACGCTTTGGTTTTCCGTCCTCATATTCTACTGTAACCTGTGCTTTGCCGTCGGGGAGAATGCCTTTGATGAGTTTTCCTTTACGGCAATCGTCAATGCGCTTTACTATACGATGAGGCAGAACAAGAGAAAGGGGCAGATTTTCACGGGTTTCATTGGTTGCATAACCGTATACCGTGCCTTGATCACCGGCACCGACAGAACCGTACGGGTCATTTGCACCGTTCCTTACTTCAAGCGCAGTATCAACACCATCTGCAATGTCCTTGCTCTGGTTATGGACGAATACGAAAACTGTAAACTTCCACGGATTATATCCGACCTCACGAAGTACATTTCTCACTATTAGCCGGATGTCCACTTTTTCGCTGCAGGTGATTTCGCCCGCCACGATTATTTTACCTTTAGTAGCCATAACCTCGCACGCAACACGGGAAGCCTTATCCTTACGCATACAAGCATCCAAAATGTTATCGGCGATGAGATCGCAGAGCTTATCCGGATGCCCGGCGCATACGCTTTCTGCTGTTTTATAAGTATTCATATTTTATTTTCCTTTCCGAGCGGATAAAAGCCGCTCCATTACATCGTCCTGAGGATTTGCTCCCTTGTAGTCGCCGGTACAGTTTTCCTTGACTATCTGAAATATCTCCATCCATAGGCGGTTTGTCTGATTCATATAGTTCTGACCCATTGCCACATACGGGCTTTGTATTGCGTTACCCGTTGTTGGATGCTTTGCCAGAAAGCCGTATTCGGTGACCGCTTCTTCACACTGAATCCAGCGTGCCACGCTCATTGCATAACGCTCCAAAAGCTGCGGGGAAACGAGAGCAGCGCATCCGCGTTCGTTCAGCCACTGCCATGTGGATTTATAAATTTCACTCGCGACAAGCGTCTTTCCGTCCTTTTGCACGGCTTCGAGCATTTTGTTCGGTTCGGGCATTGCCTGACCTTGAAGGTCAGCGACGTATCCCGCATTTCCTTCAGAACCTCCAAATTCCATAACGGTCAGCTTCCTGCCTCCCGGATTGCCTTCGGCTATTTTGTCGGCGAGCGGTTTCTTTTTGGCACCCGCGCCGATACGGGCACCGCCTCGGTTAGTGCCGTCTCTTGCCAATAATTACACCTCTTTTCATGGGTAGGGGCTATTACCCTGTTTGAAACTGCGTTTTTCAACACAAAGCCCCAGGCCGCTGTCCGCTTAAAAGGATGTAGAGGTAGAAATCCCCCCACCCGGGAGCCTATAAAGATTTGAGGCATCGTACTAAAATGTATACGATGCCTCATTTTCCCCACCGGTCTCCGCTCTCAGCGGTTATGCGTGAGTGACAGGATTTACAAAGAGACATGAGGTTGCTCACTTCATTTGTGCCTCCTTGACTTAGCGGGAGGATGTGATGTACCTCTTCGGCAGGCGTTAAACGATTAGCTTTTTTACACTCCTCACATAGCGGGTGCGCTTTGATGTAGCGGTCGCGGATACGCTTCCAGGCACGACCGTATCGCTTGTTGGAAGCGGGGTCACGTTGATACTGGTTGTAATGTTTGTCCATTGCCTTTTGATGCTCGGCACAGTATTGCTCGCTTTCAGCGAGCCGACCGCAGCCGGGGTAAGCACAGGGACATTTTGGTTTGTAGGGCATTGGTTCACCTCGCTTTCTAGTCATAACAAAAGCCCCGGGGGACTTTTCCCTCGAGGCTCTGCTTTATTCTGGTTTCCTAAGTATACACTATCACAAAGGGCTATCTGACAAACAGTGACATTTACTGCTGAGTTTGCAAAGCAGCTATATTTTCTGTTGCTTCAGACGGCACACATGTCACACGATGAGTCTTACTATTTCATGGTTAAATCATTAGTTATTTGCTTAAAAAAATCATCACTCCACACATTCAACACAGATGTATCATGAATAAATGGTTCAACATCATTTTTCGCTTGTTCAAAGTCTATGGAATCAAATCTTTTGAAAAGCATTTGCTTTATTTCATCCAACGAGCACACTGATTCGTTAGTAATATAGCCGGACTGTAATAGTCTTTCACGCAGATGCTTTTGATTAACCTCAGATTTACGTGCAAGATAAAAAACATAATCATAAAGGTCTCTTCCCTTGACGCGACTCTGCCAGGCTCTGCAGATTACCGCATGAATCTTACCGGCAAATAGCGACGGGACATCGTAAAGCTTTATTTCATACGGAACAGGCAACAACCGATATTTATGTTCAAACGTTGCATAACTTGGTGGATTTATATCCACCTCAAACTTTATTTTTACTGCTTCATTCACTGCTACGTCTGAAATAGCATTATCCGCATAAAACATAAGCAGATGTTCTTTGGTGTTTCCCTTTAGAAACGCTGATTGGATATTGGTTTCTTTCGTTTTCGCCTTCTCGGTTATTTTCATGTTCAGACCATATGCTTTTACTTCTTTTTCGAGAGTCGGGAAAAACTCCTTCAAATCAAAATATTCGTCAGCTTTAATAAGCGAAAAATCAAGATCTTCAGAAAAACGGTCAAGCCCATAAAACACCCGAAGTGCAGTACCACCATAAAAAGCAGCTTTTTTAAAAAATCCCGCTCGGCTTAGACCACACAGAACAATTTCCTGCATAACTTCCTTCATGGCGTTCTTTTTATCATACAGGGTTTGCGTATTATATGATTTTAGCATTTGCTCGATTATAGTATTCATCTCAACTCCTCCGTATCAGTCTGCTTAATTTTTGAACATTAGTGCTATGGTATTTTTCTGCTAGTAATAAAATATCATCTATCTTCAATTTGCTAAATTCCATTTCGTCAATTCGCATATCTTCGAATAGAAGGCTTCGCAGTTCCTGTTGATTTACAACCGGACTCTTTGTGTAAAGAGTATCGCACAATGCTTTTTCCGGTGTTGCAATCTGAAAAGAGTAATCACCCTCACGAACTATTATAACACCGAGTGAATAAATCTCAGATGGCACATCCCTGTAAGTGAAGGTGCCGAACGGGGTCTCATGCTTTTTCTTTTTTTTCTTATCAAAGGTAGCAGAAGTAAAAGTATAAACCGCCTCAGGAATCAAGCCATGATACGAAAGCGCAAATTCAAAAGATAAATAGGAGGGACCATAAATGCTCCCCGCAAGCAAATATCCGGGAGTCGAAGGGTCAGTTTCATATAAACCTTTTACGATCTGAATACATTCACCATTTTTAACCATGCGGGATAACTTGCTTGCCGGGCTCGCATATTGCTTTAACTCTTCTAATAAAATTGCAGTTGTTTTTATCATATTTTCACCTCATATTCGCATTATACTATATTATGTGGTGAAAATCAAGCATTTATGCATTTTTATTTTAAATCCTCAGGGCTTTGCAAATATCGATTCATTTTCTCAAGTATAACAAAAGCCACCTAAGGTTTTATCCCTTGGCGGCTCTCAACTTTTATTTTTCTAATTATAACATAGCGCAAAGGACTACCTGACAAACAGTGATATTCACTGCTGTGTTTGCAAAGCAGCTATATTTTCTGTTGCTTCATCGTGAAGTCGGTATACGTGGCGCACATTGTAGCCCATCTCAACGGCTATCTGCTCCCAAGTTTTAAAGCAGAGATAACGCAGTTCCAAAAGCGTCTGATGCTCCGTGTTATTCACAGTTTTTATGAGCCTGACAATTTCGCGTTTAAGATCAACAAGCCGATTTATGTCACGGTTGATTTCCGCTTGCAAGTCGGTAATCTTTGCCACAGCGTCAGCCATCGTTGATGTGCTGCGATTCGGATTGCGCGGCATACCTGTAAGGGTATATGTGCATTTCGTAGCCAGTTCATTTAGCGAAGCGATCTGCTCAAGCTTTGAATTAATACGCTGGTCGAGCCTGTATGCCTGGCCGAGATATGCTTTAACAGTCATGCCGTCACCTCCGCTTTTAGCTTGTTGATAAGCATTTCCGGATTGATGCTCGTCAGAACTCCAAACCAGCCAGAACGGAAGAACTGTTCAATACACCT
>CAZGJQ010000107.1:0-5902 GCA_964525815.1 uncultured Oscillospiraceae bacterium | reverse complement strand
AACACCACAACATTTAGTGTCCCGCTTATAAATAATATTATAAGATAATTGTAAATAAACCTGTATTTTCTATGAAATATACGCTAAATATCTGCTCGAGATGAGATTCTCGGTATTATACACGACAAGGACATAATCGCAGCCCTCCTCCAATGCCAATTCACTCACCGGATGCATATTTGCAACATTTATTATTTCAAGGTCAAAATGCAGAGCAAGAAAGGGAGCAAGACTCAGACCGAACGAATCCTTGACAAGCAGCAGCTTAGGCTTTTTGCTTTGTTCTGTGCCGTTCTTCTCGGTAATGCTTGTGCGGAGGCTGTTCCCCCCTATAAATGCGGAATACTTATCCTTTGTATCCAGAAAGGAGCGGTCATAGAGCCCTTCCAGCACCTCCCCGTCCCTGATAGTGACAAAACAATTCTCGTCTTTATATATATAATGGAAGAAATACATGCTGTCCGGCATTACAGTCTTGAATCCGGCCTTTGACCAGGTTGTGCCGTAAAAAGCGTCGGAAACAAGCTCCCGCTCAAAATCGGCAAGCGGAATAATCTCCTCTTCCAGCCCGAACCCCTTCATAACCTCGCAGTAGGAATAATAGGCTCCGAGAGCGGTAAAATGATGGTCGGTCTTGTAGTACACATACTCACCCTCCTCCAGCCTTTCCTTGAGCACGGGCAGAATGTCTATATAGTTTGCCTCCTTAAGCCCGTCCCGTATATATTCCTGCAGCTTTTCGCTGTTAACCGTCGGATAATCGAACTTGGAGGCGGCTACATCAATAGTACGGGGAGGCGCCATGACCGCAAAGGTGATACCCTGTGTGTCCAGCTTATCTTTCAGCTTGTTTACCGCTTCAAAATGTGCGTTCAGCACCCTTTTTGAGTAATAATCGGTAGGACCGACAAAGTCCTTCCCATCATATGCGGAAAAGGTGCGCACCGCAAGGAAACCGTCCTCTCCCAGCAGAACTCCGTTGTTCTCCCCCTTAAGCAGAGCACACTCGCTCATCCCCTTCGCTCCGACAAAGAAGTCCCTAAACGGAAACTGGTCGGCAAAGTAGCTGTTTATTCTCTTTGAATATCTCCCGTCCAGCAGGCTGTCGATGTCAAACTCGGGCAGGGTCTGCAGGTTTCTGTTCTCCTGCTCGGAAAACTCCTTATCCTTGGTTGCTACAAAAAATACAGACAGCAGAGCGATAATGCCGCAGAAAATTATTATTGAGATTTTATTCGCATTGTTATTTATTTTACTCCCTCCCTTTAAAAAATATAATACAAAAACGGGCTGAAGGTAGAATCCACCATATAAGCGGTGCAGAGCAGCAGTGAGCCTCCCATTAACGCGGGGTTTAGATATGCGGAGGCAGCGAACCTTTTATTAAGCCTATGGTAAAGGCTCTTGATTAAAGGAGTGGACGCTATTATGCTTACCATAAACAAGGGTAGCAGCCTTAAAAAATCATAAGAGGCAACGCTTGTGGTAAGGGCTGCGCCCGAGCCGAACATCATCTTTAGATACCGCCAGATTTCCGCCGCAGATGAAGAAGAGAATATAAGCCAGCCGAACATAATCAGGAGAAGTGAGTATATATGCCCGACTGCGGCGGGCAGTCTTTTGAGCATACCGAGAACAAAGGTCTTCTCCAGCATAAGAATTATTCCGAAGTAGACGCCCCACAGCACAAAATTCCAAGCCGCTCCGTGCCAGAAGCCGGTTAGCAGCCATACGACGGCTATGTTCCTGTATTGAACTCCCAGCCCCTTCCGGTTACCTCCCAGCGGTATGTAAACATATTCCTTAAACCAGGTGGAAAGAGAAATATGCCAGCGACGCCAGAACTCTGTAATGCTCCGTGATATGTAGGGATAGTTGAAGTTCTCAAGAAACTCAAACCCAAATATTCTGCCCAGCCCGATAGCCATATCCGAGTATCCCGAAAAATCAAAATATATCTGAAAGGAGTATGCGACCACCACAGTCCAGGCTCCCAGCACGCTCGGCTCGAACGCGTTGGCGATTCTGACGCTCACCCCCCCCCCCCCCGCAGAATCCGCTAAAATGACCTTTTTCGCAAGTCCTGCGCAAAAACGACCGGCTCCGGACGCAAACTTCCTTATGCTCTCCTTTCTCTCCGAGAGCATATCGGCAATATCCCTGTATCTTACAATGGGACCGGCTATGAGCTGCGGAAACAGCACCACATATGCTCCAAAGGAAACAAAGCTGCGCTGCGAATCGGTATCTCCGCGATACACATCAATGGAATAGGACATTATCTGAAAGGTATAAAAGGATATTCCTATGGGCAGTGTTAAGCCTTCGATGGGATTAATATGCGGTATAAACGGAAGAAGAGAAAGGTTCTCTAAAAAGAAATTGGCATATTTAAAGAATAGCAGCGCCGTAAGGTTAATAATTATGGATGCCGCAAGGTAAACCCTTGCTCTTTTACGGTTAGTTTCCCGATGCTTTGAAATAAAAAAACCAAAAATATAAGCCGCTGTTATCGAAAAAAGCATTATAAAAATATAAAGCGGCTCGCCCCAGCCATAAAAGGCAAGGCTCACCGCAAAAAGCACCAAGTTCCTGTATCTGAACGGCACAAGAAAGTATGCCGCAAGTGTAATCGGCAGGAATGCGAATAAAAAAATCAGAGACGAAAAAACCATATCTATCTGCTACACACACCTAAAAAGGCAATGCTATTCCTCCAAGCTCTCAATATCCTCGTAGTCCTCGTCCTTTACATTAATCATACCCACCACTTTAAGCTCATTCTTTGTAAAGATCTTTATTATACCCTGCTCTCCGTTCATTCTGACCTTTATTTTCCCGGTCAGGAAGTTGCTCTCAATAATAACACCTCTGCCTGACGGGGTTTCCACTATGCTGTCCACCTTAGGAAAGTTGGTGTACTCCCTTTCATAAACATCATGCTCAAACCGCAGACAGCACATGAGCCTGCCGCAGGTTCCGGAAATCTTTGTGGAGGAAAGAGACAGGTTCTGCTCCTTTGCCATTTTTATGGATACCTGGACAAAGTCTGATAAAAAGGTCTTGCAGCAGAACGGTCTGCCGCATACGCCCAACCCTCCGAACAGCTTTGCCTCATCCCTTACACCTATCTGTCTTAGCTCTATTCTGGTACGGAACACCGCCGCAAGATCCTTTACAAGCTCTCTGAAATCCACCCTGCCGTCCGCAGTGAAGTAAAATATCAGCTTTGCGTTGTCAAAGGTGTACTCCACCTCAACAAGCTGCATTACCAGCCCGTTTTTCTTCACCTTTTCGTCCCAGACCGCTTTTGCGTCCTCCTCAAGCGCTTTGTTTGCCTCGTGATGCCGCTCGTCCTCCGGAGTTGCTTTTCTGATCACCGGCTTGAGAGGAGATACTATTTCATCCTGTGATACGAACGAATTGGTTATGGCAACATAACCGAACTCAACGCCTCTTACCGTTTCTACAATCGCCTTGTCCCCCTGCTCGAAGCTGATACCGTCCGGTGAAAAATAATATATTTTACCTGCGCTCTTAAACCGTATTCCGACTATTTCACAGGTCTGTTTATTGCTCTGAGCCTCACCCATCAACGGTTCTCCTTTCAGAATTTATACGATATTGTTCAACCCTTTAGAGTCCACAATTTTATGCTTAGATTAGTTATTGCGGCGTTTAAGTTTCCGCTGCTTTCTATGGTTCTTCTACAGTCCATAATCGCATTGTTCATCCCGAGCAACGCCTTTTTGCTTACCCGCTCCGCATACCTTGACGCCTCCTCCTCGGATAAAAAAACAGGGTCTGCGCTTTTATACTTGAATTGAATGATGTCCGCTATAAACCTTTGCAGCAGCTCCAAAAGGTCGGATAGCTTTTCCCTTGTAATCCTTGCGGAGAGCATTCTGTCATAAAAATCCAGCCTTCCGCCCGAAAACAACAGCTCCAGAAGCCCCGATGCCTTTTTTTTGGACTCCAAGCTGTCTTTTTTTAAGAGCAGCTCCGCCCTTCCGACACTGCCCTCCGCCGCCCGCACGGCACTTCTTATATCCTGGTCGGCGGTGTTTTTGTGTTTTTCTCTCAGATAAGCTTCCACCGTCTCGTCGTCCGCACCGTATAGGGTTATAAGCTGACCTCTGGACAGTATTGTGGGCAGAAGCGCTTCCTTCTTTTCGGCAAGCATAAAAACCACCACCGACTGAGGAGGCTCCTCAAAGAGCTTAAGCATTGCGTTTTGGGTATCCGTACGCATTTTATGCGCGTCTTTAATGATATAAGCCTTTTTATCCGAGTCGTTAGGCAGCAGCACGGATGAGGCTATCAGCTCACGAACCTCCTTCATTGTTACGGGCTTACCGCCTTCTCCGCCGTAAAAATGCACATCCGGATGAGAGCCGGAAAAAACCTTTTTGCAGGCCTTGCAGCTCCCGCAGGGCGGGTTATTACCCTCGCAAAGAATGGCTGCGGTACAGAACAGCGCAAACTCCGATTTCCCAACCCCAAAAGCGCCCTCTATAATATAAGCGTGAGAATGAACACCGCTCCCGGAGCTGCCTCCGAGAACATCAAGGAATCTCTGTTTTTCTTTTTGATTAAGCGTCATTGCGCACACAAACCTTTCAGCACTGTTTATATAATACCACAACGGTAACATTTTGAAAAGAGCAAGATGCTTGTTTTTTAAAAAAAGTTGTATCCGCTTGACAAATCCGGCAGAAAAAGCTAAACTTAAGGCATTATAAAGCGGAAAGGGATAATAAGGTAAATGGGCATTATAATAGGCATTGATGTAGGAGGCAGCACCACCAAAATCGTCGGCTTTGACGGAACCCGTCTGCTCAGCCCGCAGCTGGTCAAGGCAACCGACCCGATAGCCTCTATTTACGGAGCGTTCGGCAAGTTTACCTCCGAAAACAAAATAGCATTATCCGGCATAGAACGAGTTATGATTACGGGTGTGGGCTCGTCCTTTGTAGACACCGATATATACGGACTTAAAACGGTGCATGTTAACGAATTCAACGCAACCGGCAGAGGCGGTCTCTATCTGAGCGAACTAAATGAGGCAATAATCGTAAGCATGGGAACGGGAACCGCTATCGTTCATGCCGACGGTAAGAATTATACCCACTTGGGCGGAACGGGCATAGGAGGGGGCACACTCATCGGACTTGCAAAAAAAATGCTGGGGATGCAGAATGTGGAGCAGATTGCGGAGCTGGCTCTCGAGGGTAACCTTTCTAATGTGGATTTACGGATTGAGGACATTACCGAGCTGATAATCAGCCCAAACCTATCTGCAAACATAACGGCCGCAAACTTCGGGAAAATGAGCGATATCGCGAGTAAGGCGGATATTGCTCTCGGGATAATCAACCTTGTTTTTGAGACAATAGCTATGATGTCCATATTTTCCGCAAGGCAAAAATCCGTATCAAGCATTGTGCTAACCGGAAACCTCTCGGTTATACCGCAAACCAAGAACAGATTCTGCGGTCTCGGAGAGATGTTCGGTGTTGAGTTTGTCATACCCGAGAACTCAACCTATGCGACGGTGGTGGGAGCCGCTCTTTCTAATAAAATATAAAACATAAAAAAGGAATGAGAAAATGAAAAAGCTCTTTTATTTAGCCCTTGCAGCACTGCTATTACTTGCCCTTACGGCATGCGAAGGCAAGGAGGTGGGAAGCGTAACCGATATCGTCAAGGGAGTTCTGGAGGATAACGAGATGACAAGCGGCTCGGTATATACGAGCGAATCAACCGTTGCGGGGGAATACCTGGACGAGGACATGATAGCAAGCTATTACGGCAGCATTGTGGATGCTCCTGATTTTTCTTTGATTGAGGAGTACTGCGTTTACATCGACGACAAGAATCCGCTTTTACAAACAGAAATAGG
>CAZGJQ010000106.1:0-5903 GCA_964525815.1 uncultured Oscillospiraceae bacterium | reverse complement strand
ACAAAATTGTTTGTTATAAATTCGGATTAAGGGTTGCTGACCATATGTCAAAAAATCGATATGCCGCTATTATTTGCGAATATAATCCGTTTCACCACGGACACCTCTTGCAAATAGAGCTACTAAAAAAGGAATATGACGGAATCATTTGCATAATGAGCGGAAACCTTGTTCAGAGAGGGGAGGCTGCGGTTGCGGATAAATATAACCGTGCAAAGGCAGCCGTTATGTGCGGCGCAAGCCTTGTGGTAGAGCTGCCCTTCCCGTTTTCTATGCTGTCTGCGCGGGACTTTGCCGCCGCAGGTGTTAATATTGCCGCTCGTTTAGGGGTCAATGCGCTTGGCTTCGGTTGTGAGGACGATTTTGGCTTGCTTGAGCGGATTTCCTCCGTTACGGAGGAGCCGTCCTTTAACACGCAGCTCGAGCAGCTTATTAAAGAAGAAAAAAACCTTTCCTATCCCAAGGCGATGGAAAAGCTGACAGAAAGCATTTTGGGCTACAAGGCTGCGGAGATAATAAAAAAGCCCAACAATATTCTTACCCTGGAGTATCTATCGGCAATCAAAAACGGTAATTATCCGATTAAGCCGCATCCTGTTCGCAGGGATATGTCCCTGCGCTCCTCCTCCTCCATTCGGAAGGAAAGGGACAGGGCGGTTTATCTATCCATGCTGCCGGTCAACAGCGCTGCCGTCTACGGAGGTCTTAGCGAGGATGAGCTACCCCGCAGCACCGAGAATCTATCTCAGTTTATAATCGGCACTCTGAGAAACCGAAGCGAGGACAAAAAAAACAAAGAGTACTACGGAACCCCCGAGGATTTATATAACAGCATTATGTCTACCTCAAGGAAGGTGCGTTCCTTTTCGCAGCTCATAGATATTTGCCAAAACAGCTTATATACCGCAGCCAGAGTACGGCGAAGTGTTTTGTCAATCGTTTTTGATGTAAGACCAAACGACGCATTATGTAAGCCCTTGTGTACAATAATGCTTGCAGCGAACAAGGCGGGCTGTGCCTTTCTGCGAAATAGAAAAAAACGTTTTGAGATTCCGGTATTGACCAAGCCCTCCCATATAAACCGAAAAAGCGAAGATATAAAATCCGCTTTCTTCCGAGGGGAACGGGTGGACGGTGTATTAACTCTTTCCGAGGCCGGTAATAGTGAAAGCGACACCGGCATGCTTAGAAAATCGCCATTTATTCTGGACAGGGATCGTTTAGTCGGCAGGGGAGAGAGCGATGCATAAGCATTTATTCGTTATTAACCCGGCTGCGGGAAAAAAAGACCGGAGCGGAATGATTATAAAAGCGGTGGAGCATTTGATTCTTACAGAGCCGTATGAAACGGTTATCACAAGCAGCCCCGGAAACGCTACGGATGTTGTTACAGACAGGCTCTCTGTGTTGAGCGACAGCGATTTTCTGCGCATTTATTCCTGCGGAGGGGACGGAACTCTGAGTGAGGTTATTGAGGGTGTCTACCGCTCAAGAAACAAGAACTGTGCGGTTGGGGTTGTTCCGATTGGTTCCGGAAACGATTTCATAAAATACTTTGTGGGCATACCTGCCGAAGCATTCCGCTCTCTGTCCGCTATGGTCAAGGGCAGAACCGAGAGCTGCGATATAATGGCGATAAAGGACGGAGTTAGCAACACCGAAAGGGTGAGTATAAACATTGTTTCGGCGGGATTTGATGCCGCTGTCGGTAAGGGAATGAGCAGGTTCAAGCGCTTACCCCTTATAAACGGGAGCGCTGCTTATAATCTGTCCGTTTTACAATGTCTTCTCACAAAAATGCGTTACAGCTTCAGAATAATAGCGGACGGTACGGAAATAGAGGACGATAAAAACGAATATCTTTTTACAATCTGTGCCAACGGCAGCTTTTACGGCGGGGGCTTCAAGGCTTCTCCTATAAGCGATATACGGGACGGATTAATGGATTTGATCCGTATAAAGCCGTTGTCCCGACTTTCCTTCGCTGCCATGATAGGGGCGTTTAAAAGGGGAGAGCATCTCGAAAAAATGAAGAAATACTGCACACATTTGCATTGCAGTGAAGTTAAAATACTCTCTGACAAAAAAATAGATATAAATATAGACGGCGAAATAATACCGATGACAAACCCGACAATAAAAATACTGCCGGGTGAGGTGAGCTTAATCTTGCCCGAGTGAATCGAAATTATTGCTGTTTACAACTATGCTAATAAAAAAATGCGGTGCTGCTATAGCTCCGCATTTTTTTGGTTTCTTTAAGTTTAATAATTACTGCGCTGCTTCAATAATAACCGAAAAATCCTCCGCTTTTAGGGAGGCACCGCCGATAAGTCCGCCGTCCACATTTACCATGGAGAGCAGCTCCTTTGCGTTCTTTGCATTCATGGAGCCGCCGTATTGTATTGTGGTAGCTTCGGCGCATTTCTCGGAATAAAGGGCTTCTATTACCTTCCTGATAATTCCGCAAACCTCGTCCGCCTGCTCGCTGGTGGCGGTTTTTCCGGTTCCGATAGCCCAAACCGGCTCATAAGCGATTATTATGTCCCTCATCTGCTCCTCGGTAATGTCCAAAAGAGCTATCTTGGTCTGTAAGGAAACTGTTTCTGCGGTTATGCCCTGTTCTCTCTGCTCCAGGAGCTCACCCACGCAAAGAATCACCTTGAGTCCCGCTTCAAGCGCTGCCTTAACCCTTTGATTTACCGTAATATCCGTTTCACCGAAATACTGTCTTCTCTCGCTGTGTCCGATTATAACATATTCAACCTCGCATGCCTTAATCATGTCCGCGCTGATTTCTCCGGTGAACGCACCGCTCTTTGCCCAATGACAATTCTCGGCACCTATCCTTATAGCACTGCCGGCGGACGCTTTTACCGCCGCAGCTATATCAACATAAGGGACACAGGCTACTATATCGCAGCCAGAGGTATCCTTGCCCGAAATTGCGGTCTTTATTTCCTCGATGAGCTGTTTTGCCTCAGCAGGCGTTTTGTTCATCTTCCAGTTTCCTGCTATTACCGTTCTTCTCGTGTTTTTTTTCATTATAAATCTGTTTGACCTTTCCTTGTCTTCTTTTTTATTTATCGTTCAAGCAGGCGATTCCGGGAAGCTCCAATCCCTCAAGGAACTCCAGTGAAGCGCCGCCTCCTGTCGAAATATGGGTTATTTTGTCGGCATAACCAAACTTTTCCACCGCCGCTGCGCTGTCTCCGCCTCCTATTATGGATATTGCTCCGCTCTCTGCAACCGCTTTTGCCACCGCCTTGGTTCCCTTTGCAAAGCTCTCCATCTCAAAAACGCCCATAGGTCCGTTCCAGACCACCGTTCCGGCATCCTTCAATGCGTCCGAGAACAGCCTTACTGTATCCGGTCCTATGTCCAGCCCCATCCATTCCTCGGGGATATGAAGCGTTTCAAAAACAGCCTGCTCGGAATCGTTGCTGAATTCCTTTGCGCAAATCGTATCAACGGGCAATAAGAACCTAATACCCTTTTTCTCTGCTTTTTCGAGTAATCCTCTTGCCATGTCCAGCTTATCAAGCTCACATAGGGATTTTCCTATCTCGCCGCCCAACGCCTTGTCAAAGGTATATGCCATTGCACCGCCGATGATTAATACATCCACCTTTTCAATAAGGTTATTAATAACGCCTATTTTATCGGACACCTTTGCTCCCCCCAAAATAGCCACAAAAGGTCGCTTAGGGTCAGACAACGCCTTGCCCATAATGTCTATTTCCTTTTGAATCAAAAAGCCGCATACGGCGGGAAGGTACTCGGCGACACCGGCAGTGGAGGCATGCGCCCGGTGTGCCGTGCCGAAAGCGTCATTTACATATACCTCCGCAAGGGAGGCTAACCTTTTTGCAAACTCGGGGTCGTTCTTTTCCTCCTCCTTGTGGAACCTTACATTCTCAAGTAAAAGAATCTCCCCCTCCTTAAGAGCCGCCGCTTTTGCAGCTGCATCCTCCCCTATTACATCCGAGGCAAGAGCTACGGGTCTTCCGATTAATTTAGTTAATCGCTCGGCAACGGGTGCAAGGGTGTATTTTTGGTTGAATTCACCCTTCGGTCTGCCCATATGTGAGCAAAGAATCACCTTTGCGTTTTGCTCTATCAGATATTTTATTGTGGGGAGAGCGCCTACTATTCTGTTATCGTCGGTAATTTTTCCGTCCTCCAACGGAACATTAAAGTCACATCTCACCAGAACCTTTTTTCCGGATAAATTAATATCCCGAACCGTTTTTTTGTTGTACATTAGCATGTCACCTCAATAATATATTTGTTTCCATAATAAACCAATCCATTGTAGCACAAACCAAGTGCAAAATCAACCCTTTTTTCCTTTGTCCTCTGCCTTCCTTGACCTTTTTCCGACAGATTAGGTGAACTTTTCTGCGGAATACTTTTCGAAGCTGTCTTTTAGGTTTTCTATTGCTCTGTCAATAACTCCGTTGCTTGAAATTGCACTCACAATAACATCGACAGAAATCTCAGCAACCTTTTTGTTGCGGCTGCCGTACAGTGCCGCCATATCAAAATAGGCAGTGTCTAAAACGGTTTCCAGCATTACGGTTGAGGTGTTGTTCTGGAAAAACAGGTTTACATACTTATTATAAACCGCCTTCTTCATTGCTTCGCCCGAGGCTGCGCAGAACGCATTCATAAGCACAACGCTTCTCTGAGGATCTGTTACATTTGCCGGGATTGCCATAGCAATAGCCTTTGTATCAGTAAAAGACTTGTAGCCCTCCTGCTCTACCGAACGCATGGGAAGAGGGAGCAGACACCACTCTATTTCTGCGCTTTCAAGAGCTGCGGCATATTCCAGCCTGTGAATAAAAAAGGCAACTCTTCCTTCGTTAAATGCTTCAACGGCATCATTTTGCTGCAACGGGAATCGGCTTTTGCTGTTAAAAACCGTCTTAAGCAACGCCGCGGCTTCGTTTACCGCCGTGAGCTCCTCTCTGACTGTAACCGGCTGCAGATAAGTATCTCCGAACATTGGTATTCCGCAGCTCTCCCACATAACGAGGGAAAGCGTTTCGTCGCTATGATAGGAGGCATACCCAAAAATGTCCGTCTTTAAATCGGGTGAGCCTTTGTTGACAACGCTGTATGCAATCCGCTCGGAATAATCCAAAAACCTCTGCCAAGTCCATAATCCGGTTTCCGCAAGAAGAGCGGGGTCTGTCAGCTCCGCATCCGCAACAAGCTCTCTGTTGCAAAAAACCACCCAAATATCGTCATAATACTGCGTTGCGCTGTCATAAATCATATAAAGCGCATTGTTTACGGCTATATTTATTGCGTTTTCCGTTTCCACATATTTTGCCTCGATATCAAAGTCCTCGGATTCCAGCAGATTATACAACAGCCCTCCGTCGGCAAGAGAAACAAGCGCTTCCCCCGACAGACAGAGCAAATCCGCATATTGCTCTCCCGCCTCCGCCGCAGTTTTTATATCGGCTTCCGCTTCGTTCTCCTTTATCATTCTGGTCTCAATAATTATTCCGTATTTTTCAGTAACAAGCCTGTTTCTGGTATCAACCGCCGTTTTTACAAGACTCTCGCTGCTCTCCGGATTAAAAAACAGCCCTTCGCTGTTCTCCGTTACGGCAACGATAAAGTTATATCCGGCATACTCCTGCTTATCGGGAAGCCTATCAATCTGTTCCTGCTCTTGATCCTCCGGTTCCGCCTCGCTTTCCTCGGGGAGCACAACATTTTCGCACGCTCCGAGGAGAAAACCCAATAGCAATATACACAAAAACAGAGTCTGTATCCTTATTTTATCCACATTAACCACCTTATTCATTCTCTTTCTTTATCTGTCACAGGAAACAGCTTATATTCCATTTCTTGCGCAGTTCTCTCTATTCCCAAAGGATTAACCA
>CAZGJQ010000105.1:0-5911 GCA_964525815.1 uncultured Oscillospiraceae bacterium | reverse complement strand
AGATGAAGTTTTTTGTTCTCAGAAAGGATATATATAAATGAAGCCGCTGTCGCTGAATGTGTTAAGAAAAGAGTTCCTGGATTATTTTAAAACAAAGGGTCATTTATGCGTTGGTTCGTTCCCGCTGGTACCGCAGGACGATAATTCGCTGCTGCTTATAAACGCGGGCATGGCTCCGCTGAAGCGTTTTTTTACCGGAGAGCAGGTTCCGCCCGCCAAGCGCATGGTAACCTGCCAGAAATGCGTACGCACACCGGATATAGAAAATGTGGGAAGAACCGCAAGGCACGGCACCTTTTTTGAGATGCTGGGTAACTTTTCCTTCGGAGATTACTTCAAGGAGGAGGCCATTCCGTGGGCGTGGGAGTTCCTGACGCAGGTGCTCGAGATACCCGAGGAGTTATTGTATCCCAGTGTTTATGTGGAGGACGACGAGGCGTTCGACATATGGGTTAAGACCGGAGTTTCCGCCGAAAAGATTGTCAGAATGGGCAAGGAGGATAACTTCTGGGAGATAGGTACGGGTCCCTGCGGACCCTGCTCCGAGATTTATTTTGACAGAGGAGAGAAGAACGGCTGCGGCAAACCGGATTGCAGGGTCGGCTGCGACTGCGACCGCTTTATTGAGGTGTGGAACATTGTTTTCACCCAGTTTGACAGCGACGGAAAGGGTAATTACACCCGTCTCGCAAACCCCAACATAGACACCGGAATGGGGCTGGAGCGGCTTGCCTGCGTCATGCAGGGAGTGGGCAACCTGTTCGAGGTTGATACAATAAAGAGCATAAGGATGAGGGTGTGCGAAATATCGGGCACAATTTATACGGGCGGTAATCAAAAGAGCGATATTTCGCTGCGCATAATAACCGACCATATCCGTACCGCAACCTTTTTGATAGGCGACGGGGTTATTCCCTCAAATGAGGGCAGGGGATATGTTCTCCGTCGTGTTCTCCGCCGTGCCGCAAGGCACGGGAAGCTGCTTGGGATTGAGCGTTCCTTCCTGTCCGGGCTGTGCGAAACCGTCATAGAAGAGAGCAAGTGCGCCTACCCCGAGCTTGCCGAGAAGCAGGAGTATATAAAAAAGACAATATCCATAGAGGAGGAGCGCTTCCGCCAGACTATAGATTCGGGATTGAATATTCTTGAGACAATGATTTCCGGTTGTAACGGAGCACTCTCCGGAGAGGATGCTTTCAAGCTGTACGACACCTTCGGCTTCCCCCTTGACCTTACAAGGGAGATAACCGAAGAGCAGGGTATAGAAATAGACGAAGAGGGATTTGATACCCTTATGGAGCAGCAGAAAAAGCGGGCAAGAGAGGCAAGAGCCTCCCTTGGTGATATGGGATGGAGCGGAGATGAGCTTGACTTTGTTGACAAGAGCGTTCCCACCGAATTCACGGGTTATGACTCGTTTACGAGCGAATGTGAAATAATCACCATTATAAAGGACGGCGAGCCTGTAAGCGAGCTTTCGGGCGGAGGAGCTATTGTTTTACTTGACAAAACACCCTTTTATGCCGAGAGCGGCGGACAGGCTGCGGACACCGGAGAGATAGTTACCGAAACCGGAATCTTTACGGTGGTGGATGTAAAAAGGACACCGGAGGGGCAGTATCTGCACTTTGGCGTTATAAGGGACGGAACGGTTGCCTTAGGTAAGGCGAGCGCAGAGATAAACGCACCCAGACGAGAGGAGATAATGCGGAACCATTCAAGCGTGCATCTGCTGCAGGCAGCGTTGCGCAAGGTGCTGGGCACTCATGTGGAGCAATCCGGCTCCTATGTGGATAAGCACAGGGCAAGGTTTGATTTTACTCACTTCGAAGCAATGACAGGCGATGAGCTGAGGGAGGTCGAGCGGCTGGTCAACGAAAAGATACTGGAAGGAATGGATATAACCGTCAGAGTAATGCCCATAGCCGAAGCAAAATCGGAGGGGGCAACGGCACTCTTCGGCGAAAAGTACGGCGATACGGTAAGGGTTGTAAAAATGGGCGGCTTTTCAACCGAGCTTTGCGGCGGAACCCACCTTTCAAACACCGCAAAAATAGGACTTTTTAAGATTGTAAGCGAATCCTCGGTAGCAGCCGGAGTTCGCAGGATAGAGGCGATAACAGGTCTTAATACGCTTGATTATGTGAACGAGCGGGAGCTTCTTATGCAATCCGCAAAAAATGTGCTGAAAGCAAATACCGTCTCGGATATAACCGAAAAGGCACAGAGCCTGCAGGACGAGATAAAGCATATAAAGAGGGAGCTGGAAAACGCCAATCTTACGGCGGCTATGTGCAAAATAAACGATGCCGGTGAAAAAGCGCAGAGCATAGGCGGGGTTAGGCTTATAACCTCCAGCTTTGAAAATATGCCTTCCGATTCGTTGAGAACGGCAGCCGACCGGATTTTGGACAAAAACACCGACGCTGTCTGTATCCTTGCGACCGTTAACGAGGGTAAGGTTCTTTTTGTTGCGGGTTGCGGTAAGCAGGCAGTAGCTTCGGGCGCTCATGCAGGCAACCTTCTCAAGGCAGTTTCTCCCATTGTGGGAGGGGGCGGCGGAGGTAGACCGGAAAGCGCAACCAGCGGCGGTAAGGGTCCGTCAAGGCTGGAGGAAGCACTGGTGGCGGCCGCCGAAGTTCTGAAAAAACAACTGAAAAAATAACCGGGTTCGAAAGGAAAGGTCATAATAATGAGCTGCATTTTTTGTAAAATAGTGAGCGGTGAAATTCCGTCCAAAAAGGTCTATGAGGACGACAATGTATTGGTGTTTCACGACATAAACCCCAACGCACCCGTTCATGTGCTGGTCGTTCCGAAAAAGCATATTGAATCGATTGACGCTCTGGATGAGCGCAACATTGAGCAAGTTAATAAGGTACTGCTTGTTATACCGAAGGTTGCGGCGCAGTTAGGGCTTGTAAACGGTTACAGGGTTATAACCAACTGCGGCTCGGACGGCGGGCAGACGGTGCCTCACCTTCATTTCCATATTATAGGCGGAAAAAAGCTGTCCGTAAAGCTGAATTAAGGAGAAAACGCATAAATGTCATATACAATGAAGATAAACCCCAATGAATACAAGGAATACCCCATAGAGGTGGCGGGGGTTAAAAGAAAGCTACCCATATGCAGGGTCAACGACGGATTGTATATAGCGGCGTTTGTTATATTCGGCGATGTGGAGCTTACGGGAGCCTGTGCAAACGAGCTGGTAAAGAAGCTGCCCGAGCATGATGTGCTTATCACCGCCGAAGCCAAGGGAATTCCGCTGATCTATGAAATGGCAAGGCAAACCGGTGCGGACAGGTATCTGATTGCGAGGAAGTCCCCAAAGCTGTATATGAAGAACCCGAACGCGGTGGAGGTGCAGTCCATTACCACCGCAAAGACCCAGACCCTTTACATAGACAAGGACGACGCCGATTATATGAAGGGCAGGCGGGTTGTCATAGTGGATGATGTTATAAGCACCGGTGAATCGGCAATGGCGGTCGAGAAGCTGGTTAAGGAGTCGGGCGGAACCGTCGCGGGCAGGATGGCTATACTTGCCGAGGGAGACGCCGCCGAGCGTAAGGATATTATATACCTGGAGCCTTTGCCCTTATTCTTTCCGGAACAGTCAACTTAAAAAGAAGGTGTTTCCGATTGCTTAAGAACCGTGTTTTGGCGGGATGGATTATCGCATTTGCCCTCGGTGCGGGCATTGGAATGTATACGGACGGCAAAATCAGGATTATTGGTTTTGCTTTGACGGGTGTGCTCTGCGGGCTGCTGCTTGCGGCACACCGTTTTTCTGCCTTTAACGTTAAAAAAGCACTTGTAATATGTACCGTGCTGCTGCTCGGTATGACCTATTCTGCGGCATATACCCTTTATGCTTTCTCGGGCAGCGGAGAGTTCCATAAAAAAACGGATACCGTTACAGCAAGGGTTAAGGATATAGGGAGCTATTCGGACGGCGGGTATTATGATATTTCGGTTCGGGATAGTAAGCTGGGCTTGGGTAGTGGCACCGATGTGCGGCTCTATTACACCGAAAATCCGACCGACCAAAACACCGGGAATCCGATTAAAGCAAAAAGAGGGGATATACTCACCTGTACCGTTATATACCGTAGCCATGGAAGCAAAAGTCTTTTTTCCAGGAGCATTTTTTTAACCGCTCAGGGTAGCGTGGACGAGGCGGTTAAGGGCAGCGGTATTCTGTACGGAATGAGAGAAAATGCGAACATGTCGGTATCTATGCTGTTTCGGGATTACCCCGACAGGGTTTCCGGTATAGCCAAGACCCTGATTACAGGCGAATCCTCCGAAACGGATGCATACATATATGCATTGTTCAGAAACGCCGGTATATCGCATTTGCTGGTTATTTCCGGACTGCATATCACAATGATAATAATGAGCCTGTACGGTATTATGGAGCTGTTAACCGTAAGGAGACAGATAAGGAGCATTATTTGCCTTCTTGCCTTGCTCGGATATGCGTTTTTTGTCGGATTCACTCCATCCGTGTCCAGAGCCGTAATTATGACAGGGCTTTTATTCCTTACCATGCTGACAACCAGACGGGCTGACAGCATAACCTCTCTGTTTATCGCCTTTTTTGTTATTCTTCTTATAAACCCCTACGCATTGTTCTCGATAGGTACGGGACTGTCCTTTTTGTCCTGTCTCGGAATCCTTATAGTATCGCCGCACCTGCTCCGACCTATCAAAGGTAAAAGAATAAGAATAAAAAGAGCGGTACGAATAGTGCTGTCTCCTCTGATTTTTTCGCTCGTCGCAACCGTGTTTTCCTTTCCGGTGATTCTTTTTGGGTTCGACTCGATTTCCTATGCTTCTCCGCTTGTTAATCTTATTGTAGGACCACTCTTTACCTGGTTTCTGATAATATTGCTGCCCAGCGTTATTATTTTTTCATTAATCGGCGTGGCTTCGGCTGCTTTATCCTTTCTGCCCGGACACAGCATATCCCTGCTGGTAGGACTGCTTGACTGGCTGTACGAGAGGGATATCGGCAGCTTCTCCGCACATATTCCGTATCTGCTTATACCGCTCGCGTTTGCTCTTGCTATAATAGCATCGCTGTGCTTTTTGAGACGAAAAAGAATGTATGCTGTGGCAGGAGCTCTTCTTATATGCTTCATTGCGTCGACGGCGTTTTGTGTTATAAGCTTTAATACGCAGAGCAGGAATAGCACGGCTGTGGCGGTGAAGGACAGCTTTGCTTATAAATGCCTGTTTGTCGCAGACGGTAAGGAAACCATTTATATAGACCTCGGGGGAGCAAGGAGCGGAATCAGCACCGTTTACAGGCAGGGCTATTGCAGGCTGGACTATTATGTTATGAACGGACTTACCTTAAGCGATTTAGCTAAGCTTGAAGCGGCGCTTGCGCAGATAAACATTTCAGCCGTGTATATTCCCGAGGTAAGAGCCGACAACAGCGAGCACTACGAACGAATAAAAAGGTTGGCAAAGGAGCGGGGCTGTGCTATAATGGAATACGAAAATATTATATTTGAGAACATCGGGCGTACAATGGTTACCATAAAGAGCGACAGCGACCGCATTCTTGCCCGGAGCTTTGCGGCGGTGCTGGAACGCTCGGGTAAAAGCATAGCGGTTTACGGCGGCGAACGGCTTGACTATCACGACTATGAGCTGGATGATGCCGTTGTTCTGTTTAACGATTTTGACAACAGCACAGTTATTTATTGCGATTATCTAATAGTGCATAAAGACAAAAAAGCTCCGCCTGAGAGCATTTATACAGAAGCTGCTTATGATTTTTCCGAAACCGATTACGCTCAGTTGAAGATAAAGAACAAATCCATAGAGGTGAGCCTGATTGAGCCTTGAAGCATTAAGGCAAAGAATAAAGGATAATAAAATGCAGGGTGTG
>CAZGJQ010000104.1:0-6010 GCA_964525815.1 uncultured Oscillospiraceae bacterium | reverse complement strand
TGGAGTTTAGCAGTCTGCTCTGGATATTCGAAGAAAAGAAATAACCTGTTTTCATAATAAACTACAAAAAGCAGCGTACCGATTACGGCACGCTGCTTAGTTATATTTATTGGTTATTCGGTTTTTAAGAACAGGAGAGGATCCTTTTTAACACCGTTGTGCTGAACCTCAAAATGCAAATGCGGTCCGGTAACCCTTCCGGTGGTTCCTATCTGACCCACAACATCACCCACAGATACTGTATCCCCCTCTTTTACTGACATAGAGGATAAATGCGCATATACTGTAACCAATCCGTCTCCGTGATCTATGCGAACATTATATCCGTATCCTGGACTTGAGCCGGCAAAAAACACCTCTCCGTCCGCCGAGGCATATACATCATCGCCGTAACAGCTACCTACCAGTGCCACAATATCGATTCCCTCATGGTATCCGAGGCTTCTCCAGCCGAAGTAGGAGCTTATTCTGCCCACATAAGGAAGAGCAAGCACTTCAAGTGAATTAACACTCCTGTCTGCGGAGAGAACCCCTCTCTCCACCACCTCCGCTTCGGCTTCGGTAACCACCTCTGTGGCTCTATAATTCTTTTGAACCAGCTCGTCATTTATATAAACAAGCTCGTATCTTGCCAATCCTGTACCGTTGCTACCAGAAAGCACCTTCCTTGTGTAGCCCTCCCTACGCAAATCGGTGTCCACATAGGTCGTATTATAAGGGAGCTCAATCTCCTCTTCGTTCTCGGCATATACCAGCACAGAGAGCTCCCTGTCCAACGAATTGCCGTGTATGCTCTTAAGCTCAAAGGTAAAGGAAAACTCATCCTCAATACCCAGCAGCTCATAAAGCTGCTCGCCGTCCGCAATCATATCGGGGCTGTATTCGGCGCTCTCTATTCTTATTTCGTTCAAAAACTCTGCATCTGTCACCTGAGCTATGGGGAGAGAGGACACCTTCGCTTTTAGAAGCTTATCCAGTGCCGAATCTATAACACTCTCGTCCTCTACGGCGGATATAAAGTCACCGTCTATATAAAGACCGTATGCCTGTGTATGAATATCCGAATTTTCGACAAATGTCGCCTTATTGACATCGTCCGAGCTTTCCTCTGTATATGACTGCCCGCTATCGGAAAAAGCGAAAACTCCGGTCAGCAGTATACAAAAAACCAGAACCGTTGCCGCTGCGTTCCTAAAACGCTTATTTTTTAGCTTTATGATAATTCTCTGTTTTATCTCCGAAAACTTAATCGGTTGGATATGTATTTTCACCCAGTCGTTCTCCTCTCGGGAATCAAACTATTCAAGCAATGATAAACCTTAAATATGAACTTGGTATGAACCGGTGCGTTTTTTTGGTTTTACTCCTGCTGGGAGCACATATGAATAACCTGATATATTACTGAAAAAACATAGTGCTTTTTGTAAAAAACAGTTGCACTTTCGATGCCTTTATATTATAATTACCTTTGTTGTATATAGACCGCCTAAAGGAGCCGAATATGAGAATAACAATTAAAAGAGCAGAAACTCTGAAAGAAAAGCCTGATTTTAATGCTTTACAGTTCGGAAAAATCTTCACCGACCATATGTTTATTATGAATTATACCGAGGGTGCCGGCTGGCATGACGCCCGCATTGTACCCTTTGAAAATATATCTCTTTCCCCCGCCGCAATGGTGTTTCATTACGGTCAGGAGATGTTTGAAGGATTAAAGGCGTATGAATCACCGGACGGCAAAATCCGTTTGTTCAGACCGGACAAAAATATTGAAAGGATGAACAACACAAACGACCGTCTCTGTATACCAAGGGTTAATCCGGACGATGCGCTTCAGGCAATAGAGGAGCTTGTAAGCTTGGAGAGGGGTTGGATCCCCGACAAGCCCGGCACATCACTATATATTCGACCGTTTATAATAGCCACCGATGCCTGCTTAGGGGTGCATGTGTCAAAGACTTATTTGTTTATGATTATTTTATCCCCCGTAGGCTCTTACTATGCCGCAGGCATAGATCCGGTTGATATCTGCGTTGAAAACGAATATGTCCGTGCGGTTAAGGGAGGAACCGGTTATGCCAAGGTCGGAGGAAATTATGCCGCTTCTCTTGTCGGACAGATAAAGGCGGAGAAAAAGGGCTATGCTCAGGTTCTCTGGTTGGATGCGATTGAACGCAAATATATCGACGAGGTAGGCGCAATGAATGTGTTCTTCGTAATAAACGACGAGGTTATTACCCCCGCACTTGAGGGTAACATACTACCCGGTGTTACCAGAGACTCGGCGATAACATTACTTAATTCAAAGGGATATAAGGTTAACGAGCGAAAAATAAGCATAGATGAAGTATATGAGGCAGCGGAAAAAGGCAGTCTAAAGGAGATGTTCGGTACGGGTACGGCAGCCGTTATCTCCCCGGTGGGAAAGCTGGACTGGAACGGCAGGATTGCCGTAATAAACAACGGAGAAATAGGTCCCATATCAAGATTCTTGTATGACAGCCTGACAGGCATTCAGTACGGAACCGTAAAGGACGAGTTTGGATGGTCGAGAGAGATAAAATAACAGGTATCCTGCGCGATACCGCCGATAATATCAATAATGAAACAGAAAACCCGGACGAAACGCTAAAAGCGGAAGCTGCGCCGGAGTCTGTCGGGGAAACCACGGATAAGCTTACCTTTTCGGGTAAGCTGCGTATCCGTGGCTTTTTTTCTTTTTATTTTTTATTCTCCTTCTTTATATTTGTTTTTTCTCTGACAGTATATATTTTATCCAGGCTATCCCCCGGTTTTGCGGAGCTGTGGACCCGCTATCCCTCCTCCTGGATAAGGCTTGTTTTGGCAAAGCTGACCACCCCCTTCAGCTTTTCGCTTGCCGAATGCCTGCTGCTATCCGTGCCGGTGCTTGCGATTATCTACCTCATAGTCTCATGGCGGGGAATGAACAGGGCGTCCTCACAAGCGGATTTTTACAAATGGCTGCTTCCGTTGTTATGCGCCGTTATGCTTGTTGTTTCCTGCTTCTTTGTCACCTTCGGACCGTCCTTTTTCCGTTATCCGCTTGAGGAAAACCTCGGTCTTGTTAAGGAGGATGTATCTGCACAGGAGCTGTATGACACTGCGGTAAAAATATCAATAGAAATGCAAGAGGAGCTGGACGAAGTTGTGTTCAGATACGGCGGCTCGTCTAAAATGCCTTATTCATATAGGGAGCTTGCGGACAAAATGAACGAGGCGTTTAAGGATTATGCCTCCAAGGCGGATTATATAAGCAGCTTCTATGCTTATCCCAAGCCCATTGCTCTGTCCGAGCCCTTTACCTATACTCATATATCGGGTGTGTACTCCTTTATAACGGGCGAATCCAATATAAACATTAATTATCCCGATTTTATAATTCCGTTTACCATGGCACATGAAATGTCGCACCAGCGGGGCATCGCAAGAGAGGATGAGGCGAACTTTGTCGCATATCTTGTCTGCCTGGAAAGCGACGATGTGTATATCCGCTACTCGGGATACAGCAACATGATAAATTATGTTATGAATGCCCTGTATAAGGCGGACAAGGATCTTTACTTTGATTTTTATCACAATCACTATCCGATTAGAGTGCGCTCTGAGTTCTCTGCCTTTTCCCTTTTCTTTGACAAATACAGAGACAGCTCCGCCTCCACCGTTACCGGAACCATAAACAACAGCTTCCTATCCTCTCAGGGGCAGAGTGAGGGAATCCGCAGCTATGGTCTTGTGGTGGATTTGGCGGTCGCTTATTATAAGGATTAAGTAAAAAAACGGAGGAAACGGCAATGAAAAAACTATCTATTCTATTGGTGTTTTTATTATTACTCGGCGTTTTCGCAGGGTGTTATAAGAATAACTCGGACGACTCAGAGACATCGGCGGACGAATCGGATATAAGCACAGACCCGGTAAGCACAATATCCTATTCTACCGTGGTTAGTGTCGGAAAGAGCTATGAAAAAAGCATTGAGGCAGACCCAAGCTATGAGGATTCCTATGGGATTGAGCTAACCGACGGAATATATGCGGAGGGAGATACGATTTCCTACAGCGATTCCCGTCTTAGCGGATATAACTCGGACCTAAAGGTTGTAATTGACCTTGAGAACGACGGGCAAAGGCTTTATAGGTTCGAAATAAGCTATTTAAGCACAACGGAGGCGGGAATTGCTCCTATGGCTTCCGGTAGTGTTTTTATATCGGACGACAATGAGAGCTGGACTAAAATCGGGGATGTGGTAAAACCGGACTATATCGACAAGGTAACGCAAACCGCGTTTCTTGAGCTGGAAGCACCGGTTGACGCAAGATATGTGCGTTTTAACATAACCAAGGCAAGCGCCTGGGTGTTTTTGGATGAGATGACCGTCATAGCGGATATCCAGGGAACAAGCGCGGAAATGGAATACTTGAGCATGCTGAACGAAGCATATGCAAACGACGATATGACTAACGAGCAGCGACTTGCCTTGATAAGCAGCGTTTTAGGTGACGAAATAGACCGCACAAAGACCAGAGCTCCGATAACCATAGATTGTAATTACAGCACCTCCTATTCATCGTCTGCGGATAACCATAAGGACGACGGAAAAAAGCTGACCGACGGGAATGTTACGGGTGCTGCATTCGAGCGGGATGTTTGGGTAGGCTTTGAGGGTGGAAAGGAGCTGGATATAACCATCACGCTTGAGGAGGAGCGCAGTGATTTAGCAGCGTTTGAGCTTTCCATGTACAATCGCAGCTCCACCGGCATTACTCTTCCTGTATATGTGGATATATCGGTTTCCGCCGACAACCAGGATTTTATTCTAATCGGAAGGGTTTATGCGGCGACTGACATTAATCAAAGGAATTATACCTACTCTCTCAACCTTCCGAGAGCCGTTAAGGGTAAGTATATTCGCTTTACCCTTGCAGAGACCGAAAGCAGCCTGTTTCTTATCGAGGAGGCTGCGGCGTTTGCGTACATAGATTACGATTTGGGCGGAAACGCCCTGTATCCGCAGGTTGTCCTTCCGGAGGTAAAAGAAAAGACCTTTTGGTCGTCGGGAGAAGCGGATTATTCGAAGAACATTAATCTTATTAGGGGACTTAGCTATCAGATTTCCTCAGGTGTGAGGCTGGAGGCGAAGGAGGCAGCACCCTATAACGATCCCGTGACCTCTCCCCTGCTAACGGACGGGGTGAAGAGCTCCAACACTTATTACAACAACGGTCAATGGTTCAGAACTCACAGAGGCGGCTCGAGAAGCATATATTTTGATTTGACCCATACCTCCGCAATAACGGGATACAGCGTAAACTTCCTAAAATACGGTTCTGCGGGAATAAGCCTGCCCGGCTCCTTCTCCCTGCACCTTTCGGAGGACGGAATACATTGGTTTTTGGCAAAAACCTCACCCGTTCCCGACCCCGACGGAGTGATAGCCATATCCACCATTGAAATGTCGCTCGATAATCCCGTTCAGGCACGGTTTGCACGCTTTAGTTTTGATGTTGGTGTTCATGTGTTCTTGGATGAAATTGAGTTGTTTGGAACAAAGCAGGTGGGTTCTTCCGCAATAACACCCCAACAGCTTGGTGTCAGGGAAGAAATAACAGGCGAAATGCTTGCACCGAGCGAGGATATTTTAGGCGGAGTAAGGGATGTTCTGCTTGCCTATCACAACTCCGCTTCCTCTGTTTTAACACAGGAGGTCTTCCGTTCGTATGTCGGATATACGAACACAAAGGGCGAAATTAAAGACACAATGTTCGACGGCTATCTGTTCCTGCCCTCCACCGGTGCGCTTCCCTCGGGAGGAAGACCGTTTGCGGGATCGGTTAAGCGTGACTGGGATTATCTGCTTGATAATGTGTTTACCGAGAACCGAAACATTGATGCCTTGAACAAGGCGGTAGACGAGGTTAAGGAAGCTCTTGATATGCCGGATTACAAGGTAAAGGTCTATTATACAATACTTTATCCGTCGCAAAGCGTTAC
>CAZGJQ010000103.1:0-6297 GCA_964525815.1 uncultured Oscillospiraceae bacterium | reverse complement strand
CTCGTTATAATACGTACTTTCTTCCCTTCTCCTGCTTTTTCTATATAAGCTCTCGGCGGACTCTGCTGATTCCGGATTGCTTGCGGAAGGAGAGCCCTTATTGCTTTGCCGAGTATAAAAGTTCATACTTCTACCTCCAAAACATTATTGGTTTGTTATTTGGGTAAAATACTCCAAAAAATTACAGAAAGCATATTCTGCTTCAATAATACAATATATGCCGCCCAAAGGTAGTTTGATAAAATATTTATTTGCAATGAAAAAGGTTATACTATTAAAACAGGGGGGTAAAAAATGGATGCGCTGAAAGTATTTTTATCCGCAGTCGGCTCGGTGGTCGCTCTCTTTATACTTACCAAGCTAATCGGATACAAGCAAATGGCTCAGCTGAGTATGTTCGACTATATTGTAGGAATTTCCATAGGCTCCATCGCTGCGGAAATGGCTACCTCTCTGGAGGGTAATGTCTGGCAGCCGCTGCTCGCAATGGCGGTTTATGCCATAATGGATATAATTATCTCTACCGTTAACTTCAAATCAATAAAGGCAAGAAACTTCTTGGAGGGGAAGCCGCTTATCCTTTTTCAGGATGGTGAGCTATACAAGCGCAATCTAAAAAAATGCAAAATGGACATAGGCGAATTCTTGACTCAATGCAGGAACAGCGGATACTTTAATCTGTCTGACATTCATACTGCACTCCTGGAGACAAACGGGAAAATAAGCTTTCTTCCCGTTTCCTCCCAAAGACCTGCGATCCCTGCCGATTTTAATATTTTCCCGGAGCAGGAAAGACCGTGCGCAAATGTGGTTTTGGACGGGAATATTATGGACGAAAACCTGATTAACATGGGTAAAAACAGGAACTGGTTGAAAAAACAGCTCAGTAATCAAGGAATTGCCGATGCTTCCAAGGTGTTTTTGGCTACCTGCGACGCAAACGGCAACCTAAGCGTATATATAAAGATTGAAAACGATAAAACAAAGGATATTTTTGAATAAAAAATACTGCGGGGGCATATGCCTCCGCAGTAAAATGCTACTTTATTATATTTCCTTCAACCAAAGACCGTGCAGGTTGCAATATGCATATACAGAAACCGGTTTATCGCCCTCCGTTGCAAAGGTTACATTGGGTGCTTCCCCCGGGCTGAGGCATTTGCGCTGCCCGCCTCTTTCTGTCTGGAGATAAACCCACTGTATGTAGTGCTCCTCTGTCATCGGGTGGTCAACCGAACCGATATTTACGGTAACCTTGCCTCCTTCAACAGTTACAGCGGGAATATGCTTCTCGTAGCTGGCGTCAACAGTGTTTGCCTTGAGCAGCATCATATGCTCGCCGCAGCAGGAAATGGGTAAGCCGGAGCTGTGAATCATTCCGATAAGGTTCCCGCAATGCCTGCACAGATAAAATTTTGTCTCACACATAGATAAGCTTCTCCTTTTTTATTTTTTCTCTTTCTTAAAGCACATAAACCAGTCGAGACAGTACTTGTCCTCGTCCTTGCTCTCCATACGCTCTTTTGCGGTTCCACAGGAGCCAGCCGTAGGTATAATCACATCATCCCCGGGGCGCCAGTCTGCCGGAGTGGCTACCTTATCCTTGTCCGCCTTCCGAAGCGCTTGAATAATCCTCTTAATCTCATCAAAATTTCTTCCCGTTGAGAGCGGATAATAAAGAATGGTACGGATTTTTGCATCCGGATCAATGACAAAAACGGCTCTTACCGCCTGGGTGTTGGACTGTCCGGGCTGAATCATACCAAACTTGTTCGCAACCTCCATGCGGATATCCTCAATAAGCGGGAACTTAACCTCTACATTCTTCATTCCCTTCCATTCAATCTCTTGAATTTTTCTAAGCCATGCGATATGCGCATACAGGGAATCCACGGAGAGTCCGATAAGCTCGGTGTTTAGAGCCTTGAATTCATCCGCCATAGTGGCAAAGGTCATAAACTCGGTTGTACAGACAGGAGTAAAATCTGCGGGGTGTGAAAAAAGGATAACCCATTTACCCTTATAGTCCTCAGGGAACTTAATCACCCCTTGAGTTGTAACCGCAGTAAAGCTCGGTGCCTTGTCTCCGATAAGGGGCATTTTTCCTGTTTGAAGCTCTTCCATTTGTTTTACCTCCGTTTTTTTAATTTTGTTAACCTAATTATATCAGCAATAATTGCTATTAGTCTGTGACTGAGTCACATAGGCAATAAAAACCGGTGTTTGTGACCAAATCACGGAAGCACGACGAAAAATGGGTATAATAAGGGGGTAAACAATAATACTTGAGAAGGAGAGATGTGATATGGCAGTATTAACAATTACAAAAGAGAACTTTGATGAAGAGGTAATGCGCTCCGATAAACCCGTGCTTTTAGACTTCTGGGCGACCTGGTGCGGTCCCTGCCGCATGGTAGCGCCTGTTGTTGAGGAGGTAGCCGCACTGGCTCCCGACAAAAAGGTGGGCAAGGTCAATGTGGACGAACAGCCCGAGCTTGCCAGCTCGTTTCAGGTGATGAGTATCCCTACCCTGGTTGTTATCAAGGACGGCAAGGTGGTTGACACCGCCGTGGGCATGAGGTCAAAGGAAGCATTACTTAAAATGCTGGATGTATAAAAAACATTTCAAAGAGGCTGCGGAAGCGGCCTTTTTTATATTGCGGAATTTAGGTAATTAATTCTTTCTTCATCTGCTCAACAAACCACAGGTATTCATCCTCGCTTTCATAGGGCGACGGTTCGGTAATGCGGTAATCAATTGGTGCGCTTGGGAAATCGTCATCAAGATAACGGGGAAACAAGTGGCATTGAATATGCGGAACCGAATTGGCATGAAGCTCATAATTAATTTTTACAGCACCCGAAACTTTATGTAATGCTCTGCCGACTTTTTGTATGTCGCTCATAAAACCGACCATATCATCGTGGGGAATATGCTCAAAATCAACATAATGGTTCTTTATCAAAACATGGCACTTTCCGAACAATCTGCCCTGCGCAATCCTTTCGCCAGTAGCAAAGGAATATTCAAGCTCCACAATATCAATAAGCCCGTCCGGCATTGGCAAACATAAGCATGCCGGGCACTGCTCTTTTTCTGACATTTTATGATACTTATCATAATTGTAATGAAAGCTACCACCCCGTTTTTCGTTTGTTGAAGCTCGTATTAATATATGAACTTTAACCCCGCACTCTACACCTTCGCCTGTAATAGTAAAACCATTACTCATAAAAAATGCTGTTGTTTGCGATAATATACCATTAACGCTTATGGGAAGCTGAACGGTAATATTCTTGTGGGTATCAAGCTGCCGCAGAGCAACAAGCAGCAACCTGCGTGCTGTTTCGCTAAAATCCGCTCTTTCGCTTATCGCAAAAAAGGTTATTCTGTTATGTTCTTTTGAAAAAGCAATCAATCCGTTACATTTCCCAGACATTCTGTCAATGGCGATAACGCCGTTATTTTGCCTGATTTTAGCATCCATATAATCGTCATAGCCCTTATACCACAGAGCCATATCGGTTGTTAATTCGCTCATGTACTTGTCATACTCCCTTGAAAGCGCAAGCCATGCGGGCTTGTCTTCCATAGTTACCCATCTTAGTAGCATTCTTTTCTCCCCTTCAGTTTAAAAATTTACATATTTCATTTATACGCTCCAAAATCAGCAGGGCTTGGCTTGCCTCTTCTCTGTTTTTGTGTTCGTTTTCAAAATACAGCTTGCATCTGTTAAAATCAAACAAATAAGGTCGGAGGCATTTATGCATCTCGATGGCAACCGGAGTACCGTTACTTTTTGTAAGGTTGACGGTGGCATAATCGAATGCAATCCCGTATTTTTCAAGCGAGCCGGAATAATCTGCTCTTACCTTTGCGCAGAAATTGATATGTCCGTCACTCAGTTTTTTAGGCTCGCTGTCTGTTCTGAGGAATGATAAATCATAGAAATAGTCGAAGCCGCTGTTTTTCTTTTCTTTTTGATGCAGCTTATTATATGCTTTATGCCCTTCGTCAAGCTCAATTCGTTCAATCAAAAAAGACGGACAGGCCTTGTCGGAAAAATCAGCCGCATACAAAACGGGCGTTATGAAAGGGAAAACTATTTCCTGCAATTTATGCGAGAGGAAATCAAGCTTTGAAAAAGGATACTCACCATTGTTGTCCCGGTGTATCTTTGTCATAATTAAATGATCGGAATACTCATAAACATACCTTTCGTGAGCTTTAACAAGCAATTTTTTATTGTCCGTACTCCAGTCTATACATGGGTGCTTTGTGTTATCAAATCCGGTCGCCGTTTCGATAAAATCCCTGCACTGAATCATAATGTTCGCCTTTCAATCTGCGGTATTAAACATGTATATTTATATCAACCTCTTCAACTTTTCCATATCGATTATCCTGATGCCGCCTCTGGAAAGCTCGGCAATGCCCTCCGAAACGAAGTACTTAAGCATACGGGTGACCACCTCTCTTGCGCTGCCCATGTATTTTGCCACCTGCTCATGAGTTAAAAAAACGGTGTCCCCGTCCGTTTTTTTAAGCTCCTCATACAGAAAAAGAGCCAGTCTGCGGTCAAAGCTCATAAAAAGAATTTGCTGCATTGCCCACATTACGTTTGAAAACCGAGCCGCCGTAAGCTTGTAGGCGAAGCACTCAACATAGACATTGCTCTCCATAAGCCCGGAAATTGCGGGAGCGCTTATAAGCATGACCTCGCTGTCCTCCTCGGCGTCTATAAAAACATCGAAGGTAATGCTCTTTAACACACAGGAAGCAGATAGAATACATACCTCGCCCTCAAAAATCCGGTACAGTGTTATCTCCCTGCCGTCCTCGGAGAGCATATAGGTACGCAGGTTACCCTTTTTCACAAGCAGCATTCCGATACAGTCGCTGCCGCCGTTATGTATGTTCTCGCTCTTCAAAAACCTGACTGTTCTTGTATTTATCCTTAGAACCTCCTTTTCGCTGTCCGAAAGATGCTTCCAAAAAGGAAAGTATTTTTCATATTCAATTTCAGTACTTTTATTATGTGTGTTATGCCTGTTATCGTTGCTTCGGCGCATAATTATCCCCCCTTTTTACAATTATATAATATTTTTAAATAAATATCAATACGGCGCCTCCTGTTTTAGAAGCGCCGTAATTTTTGATTTTTATATCTGCTCTAAGATTTTTTCTGTTATTTCATCGGTCGTAAGCTTTCCGCCTATGTCCGCGGTCAGAAATCCGTTGTTCAGCACCGTTTCCACGGCGTTTTCGATATCCTTGGCTTCCTTCTCCAGTTTAAATGAATAAGAAAGCATCATTGCCACCGAAAGTATGGTCGCTATCGGGTTTGCGATCCCTTTTCCGACAATGTCGGGCGCCGAGCCGTGTATAGGCTCATACATACCTCTTAGATTAGAGCCGAGAGAAGCGGAGGGCAGCAGACCTATGGAGCCGGTAAGCTGAGACGCCTCGTCTGACAGAATATCCCCGAACATATTGGAGGTAACAATAACATCAAACTGCATCGGATTGCGTATAAGCTGCATTGCGGCGTTGTCCACCAGCATATCGCTGAACTCAATATCCGTATATTCCTCTGCGAGAGCATGCATAACCTCCCGCCACAGCCTTGAGCTCTCCAGCACATTCGCCTTATCCACACTGGTTACCTTTTTGTTGCGCTTTCTGGCGTATTCGAATGCGGTACGCCCTATTCTTTCTATCTCCGTAACGCTGTATGTCTCGGTGTCAAAGGCCTCCTCACCGTTCTCTCCCATTATTCTTCCGCTGTTGCCGAAATAGATCCCTCCCGTAAGCTCCCTTACGATTACGATATCAAAGCTCTCGGTGTTGCGGAGCGGGCAGCGTCCGGAAAGTGCCTTATACAGCTTAACCGGTCTTATGTTTGCATACAAGCCCAGCTCCTTACGCAGACCGAGTAAAGCCCGTTCGGGGCGCAGATGACCGGGAAGTGAATCCCACTTCGGACCTCCCACGGCTCCGAGCAGAACGCTGTCGCTGCGCAGCGCCGCATTTATGGTCGCCTGCATAAGCGGTATTCCGTATTCGTCAATCGAGCATCCTCCTGCGAGCAGGCTTGTATAGGTTATTTTATGTCTGTATTTCTTGCATACCTTGTCCAGCACCCTTGTTGCGCTGTCCACAATCTCGGGACCTATTCCGTCTCCCTTAATAAGTGCAATATTAATATTCATAATTTATACGCTCCTTTCCTCGGCACACATGCCGGGAGTAAAAACCATAATGCTTATTTCTTTATAAGACCGCTGTTTACAGCT
>CAZGJQ010000102.1:0-7072 GCA_964525815.1 uncultured Oscillospiraceae bacterium | reverse complement strand
CCATCTTAGCCATTGCTGTTTTTATGGGAATGGGATTAACGGATATAAACAACGCCTTCATCAGCTTCAAGAGTCTGAGCTGTATCTCTGCGCTCTCCTTAACCTTGCCCTCCATATACAACCTTGTCATGGTTGCCATTTCCGCAGGCATCATGTTGGATATAACCGATATAACACCCAAAGCACCCACACTCATCATGGGTATAACATGGTCGTCGTTACCGCTGTACACATCAAGTTCGTCTCCGCATGCCTCCATAAGCTCACATATAAACCCGATATCCGCACTCGCTTCCTTGGTTGCCGATATATTAGGGTGCTTGGCAAGCTCCCTATATGCATCTATCGATATATTTAACGCAGTACGGGATGGAACATTATAAAGAATGTTGGGAATATCGGTCGCATCCGCAACCGCTTCAAAATGCTTTACCAGACCTTTTTGAGAAGCCTTGTTGTAATACGGAGTAACAAGCAGCAGAGCGTCCGCTCCTGCCTCGCTTGCATGCTTAGAAAGCTCGATTGCATAAGCGGTGTCGTTTGAGCCCGTTCCCGCTATAACCGGTACACGGTGCGCCACCTTCTTAACGGTATGCTCGATTATAACCCTGTGCTCTTCATCGGTCAGCGTAGCTGCTTCTCCGGTGGTTCCGCAGACAACAATCCCGTTTATACCGTTGCTTATCTGAAACTCAAGTATGTTGTCATAAGCATCATAATCGATAATGCCGTTTTTAAAGGGAGTGATTATAGCAGTCGCCGCCCCCGTAAAAACTCTTCTCTTGTTTGCCATGTGATCAGTTCCTTTCGTTATGTATAAAACCGTTCGGTTGTTATATGTATATAAATCTATTATATATGTTACCACTAAAGGGCAAAAAAGTCAAATATTTTTACCCATCCAAAAAACTTTTAAGCTGGGTTTAAGGTTGAGTTTATATACTTAAGACAACCTACAAGACATGAGGTTGGAAAAAGTCTTTTAGGTATATATACATAGACCGACTATTTACACATATTTCCAACCAAAATATTCTCCCCCTCAATGGCTATCTTTACCCCAATAAGACAGCCGAAACAAAATCAAAGCAGGTGCTTATACCCTGCTTTGATTTTTTCTTTGCTATAACCTAATCGGACATATCACTTACGGAAAAAGGGGTCGCAACCGCTTTTTCCACCGCTTCTATAATCAAGGGCAGCCTTTCCTGCACGGCGGCGCTCGGCGTGTAGGAAATACCGGAAACATCAAGCTCACCGAGGACGGCAGCCCAGGTCAAGCCGGCTATATAACAACCAAGCGGAGAGCTGAGGTGATACCCGTCTCGGGTAAGGGTGTCGCCTATCTTGCTGGTTCGGGCGTTTTGTATTGCCGTTCCCGCCGGGATAACAATCGGTATTTCGCTCTTAGAAACAACGGCACTCTGCACAGCCTGCACAATTGCGTTATACATGGTCATCTGGTCACTGTCGTAATATGGGAAATCATTATGCGTGCTGTCCGCCTGATACGCCCAGGTCATATGCCATGCAAGCCGCATATCCGGATTGGTTGCGGTTTCGTTTACATACTCAATAAGGTTGGTAACATAGGGCTCAAAGGTATCCGGTCTGCCGCTCATACCGCTCACCTGCTGCAATGTAATAATATCCCAGTCGTATTCCTTTATGGCATCAGACATCCTTGTACCCGGAGTTATCTTCCATTCGCCCGTGGTGTTCTTATAATACTCATATGACGCTGTGTCTCCCTTTGCGTTGTTCCAGTGGGTGGTAAGGTTGCAACCCGGTATATATAGATTACCCAGAACAACCTCGTCCACTCCCAAGTCCTCCGCTATCTGATAAAGGTATTCCATAGCGTTGACGCTGAAGCTGTTTCCTATCGCAAGAATTCTGAGTGTGCTTATCATCGCTTCTCCCTCTATTCCGATATTGCCCGCCAGGTCTATTGAAGAAGCAATATTATCCGAGAAATATTTGTCTATAAAATCAACCACCGCAGGTCTTATGTTTGCCTTTTTCCCGCCGCTAAAAATAAGCGAGCCCGATTCCGTTTTTACGGTATAAACCGCTGTATTCTGCTCCGCCTTATCCTCGGGTAATGCTATACGGATTTGCTTTTCTCCCGCCTTTTCCATGTCGTCGGTTACGATAAGAATAATACCGCTTACCTCCTCAATGGCATCCCTAAGCTGAAAAGCGGCTTCCTCATAGCCGTCCGCATGCAAAATGGTATATTCCTTTACCGGAGCACCTTCAACCGTAAGGTTCTTAACGGGATAGTCGTATTCGCTCAGGTATTCGAGATTGTCCGGAATCACAAACCCTTTTTCGCTTAGGTAGGTATCAATCAAATAATCCACGGCGGCAGCCGTGTATCCCGGGCTTCCTCCGAGTATTACAAGCCTGTTTCCGGACTTTTTTATTACGAAGTCCCGGCTGAGTAATGCCTCGCTCTCCGATTGCTCACGCTGTGTTGCTCCTATAAGGATTTCGTACTCCGCAGGCTCTATCCGTCCCTCCCGCACAAAATCATCCTTCAGCTCTATTTCCGAGTTGTATCTGCTATAAAGCTCGTCCCGTAGCCTCTTTGCCGCAGCTGTTTCCTCCCTGTCCCCGAACTCCGGTCTGACTATCACAAAGTCGGTCTCTCCGTCGGGGGAAACGATTGTAAGAAGGTTCTGCTTGTCTGCGTTCTCGCAGGCGAAAAGAGACAAAGCCAGCGATACAAGCACCAAGCACAACAATAGCTTTTTCATTTTTTATGTCCGTTCCTTTCAGTAGTGAAGCTTTACAGGCTTATCCTTCAAGCTCTTACCTTGTGTAATATTTTTATTTTTTCGGAATAACAGCGCCGTTCTCCGAAATTTCGACGTCAAAGGATATGGAGCGGAGATGCCGCAGTATTTCCTCATATTCCTCTCCCGCGGACAGCCTTGTGTAACAGTTCTGCTGATATGCGGGTATAAACTCCCCGCTTATCTCTCCGTCTGCGTCTATTGAAGCAACCAATATTCCGGTAGGAACACTGTATGAGTTAAATATAAGGTTGCCGAGATTATAAGCGATTATTTTCCCGTTATACGAATCCATTCCCTGCAAAACATGAGCATGATGACCAACTACCAGATCCGCTCCGCTGTCTATGTACTGCCTGCTCATCTCAAAGAGCACATCCTCCACCCTTGTGGAGTTCTCCGCTCCCCAATGTACATTTACAATGACATAATCGCTTTCCTTTTTTGCCTTTTCGATTACGCTGCAAAAAAGCTCGGAATCATAGGTTCGCAGCACTCCGGAGCTGTTTTCTCCCGCCTCCGGTGTAAAGATATTCTTCTCCGCTCTTGTTGCCGCAACATAAGCTATTTTAAATCCGTTTATAATATAGTATACGGGTCTGCAGGCCTCCTCTATGTTCCTTCCCGCACCTATTCGTGCTATTCCGGCATTGTCAAGGGTCTCAAGCGTATCCAGAAAGGCATCCTCGCCGTAATCATACACATGGTTGTTAGCGAGGGTTACAATATCCACTCCCATATCGTGCCAGAGCTCCACTCTGGAGGGATGACCTCTGAAGGTAAAGGCTTTTCTCGGTAAAGGCTGACCTCGTTCGCTTAAGGTGAATTCATTGTTGGCGCACATTATGTCTACCGTTTTCATTATGTCAATAAGCCTTTGATCCATGATACCGGTAATTCCCTCTCCACGAGAGTCGAGCTTTGGCATTATCCTCCAATCATCCGCAAAAGAAACATCCCCGGCAAACCCTAAGCTAATCGTACCGTCCTGCGTATGGCCCAAATCTATAATATTGCACATATATTCATCGGATTCGGGGTTAAGCCTACCTATATAAAGGTCGCTCAGCGCATGGAGCCCCCATCCTGTAACCTCCCGCAGCTCGGACGAGGTGATTTCTCTCTCCTCTGCCACAGCTACAAGCTCGCTTAAAACATCGGTTCCAAAATATCCGTTAATCCACTCGAACAGGCTGCGGGGACTTTCTGAATTTAAGCTCTCCTCAAGCAACGCAAAGCTCATTTTGTGCAGCATAAAGTGCTGCATTAACAGCTCCGTCGAGTCAATTCCACTGTCATTGCTCGGCTCGTTTATTTCTGTCGGATGGGAAAACTCGGTCTTTATTACGGGAGCTGCGTCCCTGCTCTCCATGCAGGAAAATAGCAATACGGGCAGCGAAAGCAGCAGTAATATAAGAGCGGTTATTCGGTATATTCTCAATTTTTTATTCCTCACTGACACGAAATACCGGAATAAAGCACCTCCGCTTGTCGGCTGTGCCTTATTCCGATTAATTAATACTTAACTATATCATTATCAACGCTTACTTAACGGAATATAGGGCTTCCTGACCGATATGCTCTTATAAGCGGGGCGAATTATTTTACCTGCGTTAACAAGCTCCTCCAGCCTGTGTGCGCTCCAGCCGGCTATTCTGGCAATCGCAAAAATAGGGGTATAGAGCTCAAGCGGTAACCCGAGCATATTGTAAGCAAACCCGCTGTAAAAGTCTACATTGGCGCTGACACCCTTATAAATATTGCGCTTGTCCCCGATAACCTTGGGCGCCAGCCTTTCCACCTTGGAATAAAGCGCATACTCCTCCGCAAGTCCCTTCTCCTCCGAGAGGCGCTCTACGAAGGAACGGAAGACCAACGCACGAGGATCCGATATTGAGTAAACTGCATGTCCGACTCCGTAAATAAGCCCCGATTTGTCAAATGCCTTTTTATCAAGGAGCAGTCCGAGGTACTCAGATATCTCATCCTCGTCGTTCCAGTCCTTAACACGATGCTTTAGCTCCTCAAACATCTGCACCACCTTTATATTCGCACCGCCGTGACGAGGACCCTTAAGAGAGCCCAACGCCGCAGCTATTGCGGAATAGGTATCTGTGCCGGAGGAGGTTACCACATGGGTTGTAAACGAAGAGTTGTTACCGCCTCCGTGCTCTGCGTGCAGCATAAGTGCCAAATCAAGCACCCTTGCCTCCAAGCCGGTATAATTACCGCTCGAACGCAAAAGATGAAGTATATTCTCGGCCGTGGACATATTCTCGTCCGGAGAGTGTATAAACAGGCTCTTTCCGCCGAAATAATGCTCATATGCATTATAGCCGTAAACAGAAATCAACGGAAAGATAGCGATAAGCTGAAGGCATTGCCGAAGAACATTCTCTATTGAAATATCGTTGGCGTTATCGTCGTAGGCGTATAAGGTTAGTACTCCTCTTGCAAGGGTGTTCATCATATCCGCACTTGGCGCTTTCATTATTATGTCCCGCACAAAATTCTGTGGAAGAGTACGATAGCCAGCAAGCAAGGAGGTAAATTCATTAAGAGTTTTTACATCGGGCAGCTCTCCGAACAGAAGTAAATATGCCACTTCCTCAAAACCGAACCGATCCTCGTCGCTGCACCCCTCCACGAGGTCTACAATGTTTATTCCTCTGTAATACAGCTCTCCGTCTATGGGTTGGGTAACCCCGTCCACCTCAACGCTGGAGCAAATCTCCGAAATATCGGTCAGCCCTGCCAATACTCCTTTTCCGTTGATGTCTCTGAGCCCTCTCTTGACATCATATTTTTTGTAAAGCGAGCTGTCTATGCCCATTTTGTCCTTGCAGAGCTTGGCAAGGTCATCAACCTTGGGCTGCAGCTTCGAATAATCCTTATTCTTATTCAAACAATCCATCCTTTCTTATTACTCTAATAGTTTATAATCGACTTTTTTACAGCTACCCTGTCAACAAAATTATCTGTCCGAAAAAAATACTTATATGTTGATTTTAACACAAAAACCATATTATGTAAATAGATATTTCGTGAAAAAAACGACAGTTTTTGGTGATGCTGCGCTGTTTATATCGATGGATGGAAAAACACTGTTCATGAGAAAACAATATATCAAACAGTGTTGCTTGTTTTCTTGCTGATAGTCTTAGCAATCACTCCGATAGCAATCAGCAATAACCCAAGAGAAAGGCTTACCACCCCTATAACAGTCAGTAAATCCAAAAAAGGAGCCGATATTTTTATAAAAAATTCTGCGCTAACTCTGGGCGAAAGCATATTCATTACAAGCCTGTAGCCAACACTTCCCAGCAATATAGGCGCACCTACAAACACAAAGGGTATGCCCGTAAACATAAGCGAAAAACCCAGACTTCGGTTTATAAAACCAAGTGCGACGGCTATACCCGCAATCAATACACACAACACGCCGATAAACCAGTCCGACCACAGGAAGCGTAAAAATCCGTATCCGACTACTCCGAGCCGCTCAGAAAGCTGCTCAGCGGAGAGCATATTCAAAATGCTCTCGTTGTTTTCCTCCATATATTTTTCCATATACTCATAATCCACCTCAATAATGTCAATACCAATGGTTATCTCTATTATCTCGGAATTATCTCTTAAAAAGTCCGTTAATTCCCGAGCGGTGACCACCTGCTCATCGCTTCCCGTTCTTATTATTTCAACCGCTCTTTCCGCTTTATTAGCAACAAAGCTCTGATAATCCAGTCTCTGTACAAGTCTGTTGACCTCGGATTTTGTTATCGGGTTAACGAACTCCTCCTGATCTAAGCAATAATAAATAACCTCGGCAATGGTAGCATCATCCGGTATCTCTGTTTCGTATTTCTCTGAGAGGTACTCTAAGTCCAGTATCCCGTCCGCCTTTATTTCGGTTAAGTCCGCATTCCGTAACGCCTCCTTAATCCTCTTCTCGGTAACGGCGGTCCGTATAAATATCTGTCCCGCAAGCGCTCCGACCAAGCCGACCAAAACAAAGCATAAGAGCACCGTGCTTATAACAGAGGCTATACAAGCTCCGACCGAGCGTCCCGCTCGCTTCTTGCTCTGAGAATCAATCTCTATGTACGAGTACGCCTTATAACCCTCATCATAATCAGGCGTGTTAATTACCTGCTCCCCGCTGCTCTCCGGCTCTGCTTGCAAAGTCTGGGCGCTCATATTCTCTTCAGCGAGAGTGAATTCAGTCGTATCAGTCTCTTCCAGAGTATCCGCCTCGGTTTCCGTGGTCGTTT
>CAZGJQ010000101.1:0-7115 GCA_964525815.1 uncultured Oscillospiraceae bacterium | reverse complement strand
TCTATGAAGCTGGCTGTTTCCCCCACGATACAGCGTCTGACCATGCTTGTTTTAAGTAGTATCAAATTCTCCGGAAGCAGGCTCTCGTCAGTTATGCGGTCAAGAACACGCAGCTCACCCGACAGCAGATAATAATCTCCGGCAAGAACAGTATACATTGCCGCCTCGGTCTCTCTTATTTCTATGTTAAGGTGGGAAGGAATTCTTCTGGATATGCTTACCTCCGCAACGTACGGAAATGTCCTTCTTATAATATTCTCCAGCTCATCTGTTCTGAAGGAATAGAGGTTGTCCTCTATCTTCACGGGCAGTGCTTCTATAATTTCCTCATTACCGTAACGCTGTAAACCGCTTATGTTAATTTCTCTCACCCTGAAAAAAACAGCGAAGGAAACAGTAAGGAAGATAATGGTAACCACCAAAAAAAGCCCGACATAAAACACGGCTCTGCGGAGGTTCTTTTTTTGCTGCTGGCTCTGCAGAACCTCCATTGTTATGGTTTTTCGTTTAAAGCGTGTCGGTTCCATAAAAAAGGATATCCCTTCCCTTTTGTTCTTTATTCCGGAATCATATTAAGCGCAATATCGGCGATTTCCTCCGCCGCATTCGGTCGTGCAAACCGTCGAACCGCATTTTGCATCGTTTTTAGCTGCTCGGGGTGCTCGGTAAGCTTTTTAACCGTCTCCGCAAGCAGCTCTCCGTTCAGCTCGCTTTCCTTGAATACAATCGCTGCTCCCGCATCGGCTAACACCTTTGCGTTTTTATACTGATGATCCTCGGCTACATTGGGGGACGGAATGAATACGGCGGGCTTCCCCTTATATGCAAGCTCCGCAAGGGTCATCGCACCGGCACGGGCAATAATAATATCCGCAGCCGCCTGCCGCTTGGGCATATCATACAGGAATTCCACAATCTCAAGGTTTTCTCTTTTATCAAGCCCCTTATCCTTCGCAAGGGCAGAAAAATACTCCCAGCCCACTCTGCCCACCGCATGAGTGTGCCTGATACCGGAGGGTATGCTGTAAAGCTCCATCATATCAAATATATATCTGTTTATCTGCTCTGCTCCCATGCTTCCACCATAGGACAATATATAAGGCTTGTCATCGGGAATCCCAAGCTCCCTGCGTACTCTATAATAATCATTGCTGTCTGCAATAATAGGGTTTCCGGTAAGGGTTAGCTTGTTCTGAGCGGCATCATCAAAATATCTTCTGCTCTCCTCAAAGCTTATACATACTTTTTTTGCGTATTTTGACAGCATCCTTGTCGTTACGCCCGGATAAGCGTTCTGCTCGTGAATAACGCAGGGTATACCCATTTTTGCCGCCGCCTTCACCGTGGGCCAGCTTACATAGCCTCCGGTACCGACAACAAGGTCGGGAGAAAATTTTTTTATTATTTTCTTTGCAGCCCAGACCGAGGTCGCAGCCTTTATGGCAGCGTCAATGTTGGAGAAGCTCAGGCTGCGCTTAAAACCCCTCACCTTTACAAAGCTTATCGGATAGCCCGCTTTGGGAACCAGACCGCTCTCTATGCCGTAGCTTGTTCCCACAAAGGCAATCTCCGCTTCCGGCCTTTTTTTCTTTATTTGATTTGCAATTGCAATTGCGGGGTTTACATGACCACCCGTACCACCGCCGCACAGCATTATGCGCATATGTATTCACTTCCCGATTTTATAATTAGTTTGCTCTTGTGCAGAGCTTACAGCGGAGAATGCGAAGCATTCTCTATTAGATAGAACAAATCTGCTCTTGTGCAGAGCTTACAGCGGAGAATGCAAAGCATTCTCTATTAGATAGAAAAGACCTTGGTCTTTTCTATCTTTTTATCCTTTTTCTAAATACGAATATCTCGAAATGGATAATATTATACCCATCTCGGCAAGCAGAATGGTCAGGGAGGTTCCGCCGTAGCTGAAAAAAGGCAGGCTTATGCCCGTACTGGGCAATGCGTTGGTGACAACCGCAATGTTTAGTGCCACCTGCAAGAGCACCTGCATAACCAATCCCATAACCAATAAGGAGGTGAAGCGGTTGGGAGCGTTTTTGGCAATTTTAAAGCCTCTCCACGCAAAGGCAACAAAAAGACCAATCACGACAAATGCTCCGAAGAAGCCCAGCTCCTCACATAGTATTGCGAAAATATAATCGTTTTGCGGCTCGGGCAGATAACCGTGCTTCTGAAGGCTGTTACCCAGACCCAAGCCCCAGAACCCTCCCGAGGCAATTGCATACAAGGACTGAGCGGGCTGCCATCCCGCATCTCCCGTAACCGCATCCTTCATATAGGAGAAGGGGTCCTGCCAGACCAAAATACGGGTAAGCGCATGAGGTACCAGCTTCTCAATGATCCCTCTTCCTACGGTAAGAACAAAAATCGCACCTCCGACAATAGCTCCCAGCGTACCGCCTACCCATTTCATGCTTGTTCCGCTTAAAAACATCATTGATAGCACAAGCATAAAGATAATTATGGTTGCGGATAAATGCTGCTGTATAATGATGGAAAGCGCAGCGGGTGCTCCGAATATAATAAAGGGCAAAACTCCCTTTTTAAAGGTATGTATCTTTGAATGGTTGTCACTCACATACGCCGCAAGAACCAGCACTACAAAGAACTTCATCAGCTCGGAAGGTTGAAAGTTAATAAATTTTAGGTCAATCCACCTCGTGGCTCCGCCTGCCGCATAACCGATTATGGGAACAAGAAAGTTAATACCCAAGGAAATTATGTATCCGATAAACGCCCATTTCTTCAGCCAGCGGTAATCTACCACCTTCGCTACAATAATCATTACGGATATACCGAACAACGCCCAGCCCAGCTGACGGCGTGCAAAATAATAGGAATCCTTGAACCAGGTAGAAGCATATGCGTAGGAAGCGCTGAAAACCATTACCGACCCGATACATAAAAGCGCAACGACTATCAACAGAAAGGGTCTGTCAATCTCTCCGATAAGCCGGACTATCGTACCCTGTGGCTTCGGGACAGCAAGCGACATATTCTTTTTTTTCTTTTTTTTGTCCGCTTTAGCCTCCGCAGTGGGCAGCTCCGGTTCTCGTTGCTTAATCATTATATCCTCCGCAACACACTCTCATATTATAGATTATAACTGTAAAGAAGATAAGCAAGGCCGCACATAACAGCACTTATCAGCGAAAAAACGGTCACTATTTTAAACTCACTCCACCCGCACATCTCAAAGTGATGGTGTATTGGGCTCATCTTAAAAACCCGCTTCTTTGTCAGCTTGTAGCCTGTTACCTGAATAATTACGGATACCCCCTCCATCAACCATATAAAGCAGATTATAAACAGCAGCAGCTCGGCGGCAAAATAAAAGGTAAGCCCGACCAGAACCCCGCCTAAGAACATAGAGCCTGTATCCCCCATTATAATCTTTGCGGGATGAAGGTTAAAGATTAAAAAGCCTGCGAGAGCACCAAGCAACGCCGCTGTTAGCACGGCTGCGTTCCTGTCGGTGCTTTTTATCGCAACGACAAAGAAGAATACCCCCATAATCATTGCAACACTTCCCGCAAGTCCGTCAATACCGTCGGTAAGGTTTGCGCAGTTGACAATATATACTATTAAAACAATGGCGACAAAATAATAGAACACCCCAAGCTCAGCACTCTCACCGCTCAACGGCAGCGTTACCGAGCTTGTTCCCCCGCAATACCTGTTTCTTACCCACAGGTATGCCGCCGCAACCGTGAATTGCAAAAGCAGTTTTTGGGTCGGACTCAAGCCTTTGTTTCGTTTTTTGAACAGCTTGACATAGTCGTCGATAAACCCTATCATACCAAAGGTAAGCGCCATACCTATAACTGCAATAAGCCCGTAAGCGTCCTTTGCCATTATCCCTAACGATACAAAGACTATAAGAGTTGCCAGTGTTGCAAGTATAAAAAACAGCCCCCCGAGAGTGGGTGTGCCCTCCTTTGACTTGTGCCAGGAGGGTCCTATTTCGAGAATCTTTTGACCAAGCTTAACTCTTCGAAATACTGGGATAAATATTAAATATAAAATAACGCTAATCGGAAAAGACAGCAAAAACGCCGTTACGGTATGAAAATCCATATCTTTTTCATATCCCTCTCTAAAAAATTACCTAAACCAGGTTAATAAGCTTACTCAGATTCATACGATTGCTTGCCTTATATAAAACCGTATCCCCGGGTTTGATTAACGCTTTTAACAGTCCCGCTGCTTTATCATATTCATTCTCTTCAAAGGAATATACCTCTATTTTTCCCCCGGCATAGAAAGCGATGTGCTTGGCAAGACTCCCGAAGGTAACGAGTATGTCCGTTTTATTCTCCAGCACGAGCTGTCCGACCTCTTCATGCAGCTGCAGGGCGTAATCCCCCAGCTCCAGCATATCACCCAGAACCGCTATTTTTCTGCCGCTTTTTGTCCCCAGCACGGATAGCGCCGCCGCCATGGACTCGGGAGCGGCGTTATAGCAATCAGCTATTATGGTGTAACCGTCTTTTTCATATATTCTTTGTCTTAGACCGCTTGACTTGAAGGTTGCGAGCTTTTTTGCAGCCTGCGCAATATCAACATTCAGCAGTACAGCTGCGGTTAGCGCAAACAGAGCATTAGCTACAATGTGTTTGCCTAGCGCTTTCAGCGAGACCTCAACCGTTTTCCCGAGGACATGTGCGATAAACCGTGTTGAATCGTCCTCCTGTTTTATATCTGAAGCATAGCAGTCACTGTTTGAGTCATTAACCGAGCAATAAATTCTCCTTGCGTAGCCGTTATATCCTCTGAGCAGCGACTCGTCCCCGTTCAATATAAGAACGCCTTCCTTAGGCATATGGTCGGCTATAGCCAGCTTCTGTGCACAGATATTTTCCCTGCATCCGAGAGTCTCTATGTGTGAATATCCGATATTGGTAATCATGGCAATGTCAGGACGAGCTATTTCGCTCAGCCTTGACATCTCCCCCTCCTCGCTCATACCCGCTTCGAGTATCAACGCACGGTTAACGGGTTCAGCTTCAAGTATAGTGAGCGGTAGCCCTATCTGGCTGTTTTTGTTATCCTGCGTCTTTCCGACAGTCATCCCGGCACTCACTGCAAGAGCCACCATATCCTTGGTGGATGTTTTTCCGACGCTTCCGGTAACCGCTATTACCTTGGTACTCGACAGTCTTTCCGTACGATATTTTAACGCAAGCGTTTGCAACGCATTTCTTGTATTGCCGACAAGCACGGCGTTATCCGTAAGATAATCCGGATTGTCTATCAGCGCAAAGCATCCCTTTTCAATCACCGTATTTACAAAAATATGTGCATCTGTCTTCTCACCCTTGATTGCCACAAACATCCTGCCGGGAGCCGCCTCCCTGCTGTCTAAGAAGAGCCCGCTTACCCAACCGTTTTTATTACTTTCGTCCGTAAGCTTGCCGTTGACGGCTTGGGCTATTTCTCCAAGTGTTAGCTTCAAGATATAATCATTCCTCTTTCCCCGTTTTATCCCTCTGTTTCATACCGGAACAGCACTTCGATTACGGTACCCGGAGCAACATATTCACCTGCCGCTGGAGTCTGCGAGACGACCATGCAATTGGTATAATCGTTTTCGAAAATACCCTTAATAGATATATTGAGATTGTTATTAATAACCGCTTTATTAGCCGCCGAAGGCGTGAAGTTTATAACATTAGGCACCTTAACGGTTTCCTCTATCGCCTCGCCGTCGGTATAGAGCACAATAACTCCGTTCTCGGTAATAACGCTGCCGGCAGAAGGAATCTGGTCGGTAACAACACTGCCGTCTCCCTTGACTATGCATTTAACTCCCATTTCCTCGAGCACGATTCTTGCTGAGGAAACCTCACTGCCAATATAGCTGCTGAGTGTAATGTTATTAGTTTCTGCATGTGTAGGCTCTATTCCCATATAGGGGAGAACCTCGGTGAGAACCTTGGAGATTACGGGAGCGGCAACAAGGCTACCGTAATATTGGCTGCCCGTAGGCTCATCCACCAGCACCAATATGGCGATTTGCGGGTCCTCCGCCGGAGCAAAGGTTACACAGGAGCTTACATAATAGCCGTCCTCCTTATCCCTTTTCTGGGAGGTACCTGTTTTGGACACCACATTATAACCGTTTACATTGGCGTTCTTGGTAGAATTAATGAGGGCGTTAAGAACAATGTCACAGGTCTCCTGCGAGACCACCTGTCTTGCTTTCTCAAACTCAAAGGTCTTAACGGTATTGCCCTGATTGTCCAGCAGTGCTTTGGCAATATGAGGGGTAACCAAATACCCGCCGTTTGCAATAGCGGAAACAGCTCTGAGGTGCTGCAAGGGCGTAACCTTAAAGGTCTGTCCGAAGGAATAAACAGCAAGCTCAAGCGCCTCAAACTGAGTGTTTGTCGTCTTGTAATAAATCGAAGCCGCTTCACCTAATATGTCGGTTTTGCTCGGCTCCGCATACCCAAACGCCTCGAAATACTGCTCAAACAGCTTGGTTCCCACCTTTGTTCCTATCTGCACAAATGCCGGGTTACAGGAGTTTTTTAAGGCGGTCGCAAAATCCTGAACGCCATGCCCGGTATGCGAGTGGCAATGGATGTTATGACCGGCAATATTAATTGTTTTGCAGGTGAACTGGTCGCTTGGTTTTATAACATCCTCTTCCAGGGCCATACAGCTCGTTATTATCTTAAAGGTAGAGCCCGGCTCATAGGTCTTTGACACCATGGAATTGTCCCACATCTCATACATGAGCTGCGACCTGTATTGCGACCTTTCCTCTTCATTTCCTTCAAAGGAATCCAGCTTGAGCTGGTAATAATCGGACAGAGAGTTGTATTCGTTTAAATCATAGTTAGGATATAAAGCGGAGGCAAGGATTTCTCCCGTATTTACGTCCATAACTATTCCCGTTACCTTTTCGTTCGGATTATTGTCCCTGTATGCCTCCAATATATATTTTTCCAATATAGACTGTATCGTATAATCAATGGTGGTAACAATATTCAGTCCGTCCTGCGCTTCAATAAAGCTCTCGTACTTGAAGGGAAGGGGGTTACCCGCTGCATCGGTAGCCTTAACCGCTCTGCCGTTTGTTCCCTTCAAAT
>CAZGJQ010000100.1:0-7121 GCA_964525815.1 uncultured Oscillospiraceae bacterium | reverse complement strand
ACTGCCCGCTGCCGAGATTACCTTCAGAACCGACTGTGCGGAGGAAGCCATCAGGAGAATTTCGTCCGCCTTCCCCGATATGCTGGTGGGAGCCGGAACCGTACTCACAGTAAAGCAGGCGGAGGCTGCCGTAAAGGCGGGAGCAAGGTTTATAGTTAGTCCCGGCATAAATCCTGCCGTCGTTTCACACTGTATAAAGAACGGCGTTCCCGTAATTCCGGGCTGCGCAACTCCCACGGATATAGAAAAAGCGCTTGAGATTGGAATGAATACGGTAAAGTTCTTCCCTGCCGAAGCGGCGGGCGGTCTGCTCATGATAAAAGCGATGTCCGCTCCGTATAAGGTTAAATTCCTGCCCACGGGCGGCATAAACGAAAAAAATATACTCTCCTATTTACAGAACGAGCGGGTGCTTGCCTGCGGCGGGAGCTTTATGGTAAGCGACGAGCTTATACAAAACAGGGATTTTGACGGTATTACCGCTCTTACAAGAAAAGCGGTAAGTATAATGCTGGGCTTTACACTCGCTCATATCGGAATCAACTCCGACAACGAGGATAAAGCACGCAGTGCGGCAAATCTTCTGTCCGGGCTGTTCTCCTTGTCGGTGAATGAGATACCCGTATCCTTTTTTGCCGGTCCGTTTGAAATAATGAAGTTTAAAGGCAGAGGAAAAAACGGTCATATCGCCGTAGGCACAAACTCGGTTGAAAGAGCGTATTTTTATCTCAAAAACAACGGTGTTTCATTCGACGAGAGCACCGTTCAGCGGGATGAAAATGGAAAAATGAGGTTTATATATTTGGAAGAGGAAATATTGGGATTTGCCATACACCTAACAGAGAATAAATAATTATAAACAATATAAAGCAGGTGAACGCTATGAAAAAGGTATCCGAATCAAGGTCGGTCTTGTCCGAAATCATGCTGCCGAGTCAGGCAAACCCTGCCGGCTCTGTACACGGTGGCGAGATTATGAAGCTAATGGACAACTGCGGAAGCGTTGCCGCCATGAGGCATGCCAAGACCTATGTTGTTACGGTCAGAGTGGACGAGTTGGTTTTTTATCAGCCCATCAAGGTAGGGCATCTGGTTATCTGCGAGTCCGAGGTGGCTTTTGTGGGCAACACCTCCATGGAGGTGAAGGTAACCGTTAAGGTGGAAAATATGGTTAGCAATAACCCCGCAAAAATCGCATTGACCGCTTTTTTTACCTTTGTTGCGCTGGATGAAGCGGGAACCCCTATCAAAGTACCGGAATTACTGCTTGAAACAGAGGACGAAGAGCTTGTCTTCGAAAAAAGAAGGCAGCATTATATAAAAATAAAGGAAAAACAAAAAAATAAGTAACGGAGATGTAAAGAATGCCGATGATCGCTCTCAAGCCACCGATGGGCTGGAACTGCTGGAACACTTTTTCCTGGAACATCAACGAAGCACTTATTAAAGAAACCGCCGATTATATTGTTACCGAGGGGTATAGGGATGCCGGATACAGCATCGTTTCGGTCGATGATTGCTGGATGAAAAGAGAAAGAGACGAAAACGGCAGGCTTGTCCCCGATCCCGAGAAGTTTCCTAACGGCATGAAGGCAGTCGGAGACTATCTGCACGAACGGGGATTAAAGTTCGGGCTGTATGCGGACGGCGGGGTTCTTACCTGCGCAGGATTTCCGGGCAGCTTTGGTTATGAAAGAGAGGACGCAAAGCAATTTGCCCAATGGGGGATTGACCTTTTAAAGTATGATTTTTGTTATTCAGCTCCCGGCTGCTCGGATATAAATATGTACCGCCGAATGGGACAGGCACTGAGAGAAACCGGAAGGGATATAATATTCAGCGCCTGCTGGTGCGTTCCGGATGTCTGGAAGTGGATGAGGAGCTGCGGCGCTCATATGTGGCGTACCGCCGGAGATATTTTTGATAGCTGGGGCTCGGTTGAAAAGGTAGGCTTCGGTGCCGTGGGACTTGAGGCGTATGCCGGACCGAGCGGCTGGAACGATCTGGACATGATGGTTATAGGAATAAAGAGCGAAGGCTACGTTGGTGAAATCGGAGGGGGCTGCACTCTTGATGAATACCGGTCTCATTTTGCGCTGTGGTGTATGCTCTCTTCCCCGCTTTTGATGGGTCATGACGTGCGTAAAACAACCCCCGAAATAAAGGAAATATTGCAAAACAAGGAGTTAATCGCCATTAATCAGGATGATGCGGGTATTCCGGCATATAAGATTCAATCAATCAGAGATTACTATGATATTCTCGCAAAGCCGCTCGCCAACGGAGACATAGCCTTTGCAATCTTCAACCGAGAGGATACTGTCAAGAACATACCCCTTGCATGGGATTACTGCGGCTGGGAGATTACGGATACGGTGAAGCTCAGGGATCTTTTAGAGCATAAGGAGCTTGGAACCTTCAAGAGCAACTGCTCCTTCCGTATAGAAAGCCATGCCTGTAAGGTGCTGAGAGCTACAAGGGTGTAAAAAGGTGCCTCACAGAATTTTTTATGTTAACCCTAAATGTTTACCCCCATGTTGTAGAGGACGCTAAGAAAGAAGCAATGAATGTCATGAGCAGAATTATTAAAGCTAAAAAAACTAAGTGTGATATAAAGTGTGATATTGAAAAATGTGCAGATGAAACCGGATAAAAGAAAAAGCCTTGATATTTCAACCATATCAAGGCTTTTTTAATGGCCCGCCCTAAGGGATTTGAACCCCCGACCAACGGAATCGGAATCCGCTACTCTAATCCACTGAGCTAAGGGCGGTTATTGTTTTTTTCTAAAAAGCATATATAATGACCAAAACACAAGGGTAAGCATTACAACCACACCGATAACAATTACACTGAAAAAGCCCTGTGCCTGTCCGCCCGAAACCGAAAAAAACGCATCGCAGAGCACAGTTGATATTATTATCGGAAAAAGTAAGGTTACAGTATCTAAAAAAACCAGTCTACCGATACCGACTGCGACCTCCTTGCGAAGTACCATCAGCGTAAGCAGATACGGTGCCGAATATATAAGCCCCATAAAGAATACAGTTGCAAACAGCTGTATAACGGCGTTATCCGAGTCGAAAAGCATAGAAAAAAGCAGGGTTAAAAGGGGCAGCAGCGCCGCAAATATAACCTTATATATTATAAACCTCTTAGAATAAAGCTTATCTGTTGTCATTGTCTCTTATAGCAACACGGCGTATCTTACCGCTTGTTGTCTTGGGCAGCTCTTCCACAAACTCTATAATACGAGGATATTTATACGGGGCGGTTACCTGCTTAACATGCTCCTGTATTTCTTTTTTCAGTTCCTCGCATGCTAAGTAACCCTTTGCAAGCACAATGGTTGCCTTGACCACCTGACCTCTGACAGGGTCGGGAGCTGCGGTTACCGCACACTCAAGCACGCTTTTGTACGTCATAATAGCACTTTCCACCTCGAACGGTCCTATCCTGTAACCTGAGCATTTAATAACATCGTCGTTTCTGCCCACAAACCAATAATAGCCCTCGGCATCCCTCCATGCTGTGTCCCCGGTGTTGTACATATCATGAGCGAACGCCTTTTTATTGCACTCCTCATCGTTTTTGTATTCCTTAAAAAGTCCGTAGGGATAATGCTTTGATAGATTCTTAATCACAATATTTCCTACAATGCCGTCCTCGCAGCTCTCCCCGTTCTCGTCCACAATATCAATGTCGAAGTCGGGAGAGGGTTTTCCCATGGATCCGGGCTTTATGGGTATATCCTCAAAGTTGGCGAGCAAAACAGGTGTTTCCGTCTGTCCGAATCCCTCGGTAAGCGTTAACCCCGTAAGCTCCTTGAATCGGTTAAATACCTCCGGATTAAGCGGCTCACCCGCTATTGAGCAGTGCTTTATGGAGGAGAAATCATAATGTGCAATATCCTCTTTTATCAAGAACCTGAAAATGGTGGGGGGCGCACAGAAGCTGTAAAGCCCTATCTCCTGTAATAATTCGAGTGTGCTCTTAGCGTCAAACTTCTCGTTGTCATAAGCAACAATCACCGCTCCGCAAATCCACTGTCCGTAAATCTTGCCCCAGGCAAACTTTGCCCAGCCCGAATCGGACATTGTAAGATGCAGCTTGTCCTCCTCAACCCTCTGCCAGTATTTCGCGGTAATGATATGGCCGACCGGATATGTATAGTCGTGCAGTATCATCTTGGGCATACCGGTTGTGCCGGAGGAAAAATATACAAGCATCGGGTCGGTAAGCTTATTGGGTATGCGCTCAAGCGTGTCCGGCTGCTTTGAGAGCTCCTTGCGGAAATCAATAAATTCCTCCGGGATATTATTCCCTACCGACGCCAGATACTTAAGAGTTTTGCACTCGTCCTTTGCCTTGTTTATTTCGGTTAATATATTATTGTCATCGACGGCAATAATCATCTTAATATCGGCGCAGTTGCAGCGATATACAATATCCTTTGCGGTGAGCTGAAAGGTAGCGGGAATGCAGACCGCTCCTATTTTGTGCAGAGCGAGAATGGTTATCCACACCTCGGGGCGCTGCTTGAGCATAAGCATTACAGTGTCGCCCTTTTTGATACCGACCGAAAGCAACAGGTTTGCAGCCTGATTGGAAAGTGCTTTCAGCTCCCGAAAGGTGTATGTTCTCCTCGCACCCTTACACCCCGGATTACCGTCCGTACAGTATAAAAGAGCCTTCTTGTTACTGTCCTTTTCCGCCCATGCGTCCACAATGTCATATGCGAAGTTAAAGCCATCGGGCATGTTAACCCTGTAATTTGTCTTTAGGTCCTCATATGAATCAAATTCGGTTACGGGCAGGAATTTTTCTAACATGCTCTGTGCCTTTCCTCTTTTTTTCATGCCCAAACAGTATAAACCATACCTAAAAAAATGTCAAGGCAAAAAGCTTTGCTTTTTATTTCATCGTCTCCTGCTTGGTCTTTATGTCTATTACATGGCGGGAAGAGAGCTCTTTTTTTATGTCGGTTATGCTAATATCCATTTCGTTCATAAGCACGAGAATGTGATAGCACAAATCGGAAATCTCGAATACGGTCTCTTCCTTGCTGTTCTTCATTGCGCCTATTATAACCTCGGTGCATTCCTCCCCAATTTTTTTGAGTATTTTTTCCCTGCCGCTCTCAAAAAGGTAGGTAGTATAGCTCTTTTCCGGCAAATTTCTTTTTCGTTCGGCAAGCAAAGAGTAGAGCTCGTTAAGAGAAAAAGGCTGCTCCTTATCTTCATTCTTATATAAAAGCTCCTCAAAGCAGCTCTCGTTGCCGAGATGACATGCGGGACCGTCCTTGATTACCCTAACCACCAGCGCATCCCTGTCGCAATCGGTTTTTATGCTTACAACCTGCTGCTTGTTTCCGCTGGTCTCCCCTTTTCTCCACAGGGTCTTTCTGCTCCTTGAATAAAAGCAGGTGGTTTTCTCCCTAAGAGTTATCTCAAGGCTCTCCTTACTCATATATGCGACGGTTAGCACCTCACCCGTGTAAAAATCCTGCACCACCGCCGGAATAAGCCCTTTTTCATCAAACTTCAGCATATTGATATCCATATTATTCAATCCTTTAGTCCATTCTCATGGGAATGTTATTCTCACTTAAGTATTTCTTTAAGTCCCTTATCAGCACTTCCTTTGAGTGAAAAATGCCGGCAGCAAGTCCTGCGTCTACTCTTTCAAGCACAAAAAGCTCCTTGAAATGCTCCATATTACCCGCTCCTCCCGAAGCTATTATGGGTATGGATACCCTGCTGCCAATCGCCTCAAGCATTTCAAGGTCGAAGCCGCCTCTTACTCCGTCGGTGTCTATGCTGTTTACAACCAGCTCTCCGGCTCCGTCCGCTTCTCCCTTTGCCGCCCATTCCAGTGCATCGATTCCGGTGTTTTCCCTGCCGCCCTTGGCAAAAACAGTGAACACTCCGTTTACTCGGGCAATGTCCATAGAGAGCACAACGCATTGGTTCCCGTATTTCTTGGCGGCTTCAGCAACTAAACCGGGGCTTCTTATCGCACCCGAATTAACACTAACCTTGTCCGCTCCCGCATTAAGCACCCGTTCAAAATCCGAAACCGAGTTTATGCTTCCCCCTACCGTCAGCGGAATAAACACCCTGCTTGCCACCGCCTCAAGAACATCGGTAAAAAGCTGCCTTCCCTCAAAGGAAGCGGTTATATCGTAAAAAACCAGCTCATCCGCTCCGCTGCTGTTATAGAACTCCGCGAGCCTTACGGGGTCGTCAATATCCTTAACGTTTTTAAAGTTGACACCCTTAACAACCCTGCCGTCCCGTATATCAAGACAGGGGATAATCCTTTTGGTTACCAAAAGTATCGCTCCTTTTTTATATTATTTAGCCGCTGTAAGTACATCCTCCAGCCTTAACAGTCCTTCGTACAACGCTTTGCCGACAATAGCCGAGCCTATTCCCATTTGTTTTAAGGTTTCTATTTCGTCAAGAGAGCTTATACCGCCTGAGGCGACTATCTCCAGCCCCTCTATTTGCGCCAACCTTTCATATACCTTGAGGTTGGTTCCCTGCATGGCTCCGTCCTTGTCTATATCGGTATAAATAACGGTTTTTACGCCTATGTCCCGCACCCTTTTACAGAATGCAACGCTATCCGTCTTTGTGACCGTTGTCCAGCCGTCAACGGCTACAAAGCCGTTTTTTGCATCTATTCCGACCGCAATTCTTTCGCCGAACTCCTTGACCATATCGGTGAGAAACGGGAAATTATTTATGGCTGCGGTACCCAGAATAACCCTGCCTACTCCTATCGAGAGGTATTGCTCAATTCTGCTTTTATCCCTTATACCGCCGCCCACCTCAACAAACATCTCGGTTGAGCGGACAACCCTGCTTATGCTTTCAAAGTTTGAAAGGCTGCCGTCCTTTGCTCCGTCAAGATCAACTATATGCAGATACTCCGCTCCTTTGGAGCGGAATTCGGCGGCTGCTTGCACCGGTGTTGTTTTGTACTTGTCTACAACCCCGTAATCACCCTTTGTCAGGCGTACAACCGAGCCGCCTATTATGTCTATTGCAGGAAATATCTTCATTTTAATCTCCATTCTGCCGCTGCGCGTCAGCACAAATAGGAATGAAAGCTGA
>CAZGJQ010000099.1:0-7130 GCA_964525815.1 uncultured Oscillospiraceae bacterium | reverse complement strand
ATCTGGAGTCGCTTGTCTGTCTGGAAGTTCATTACGGTGTCTCCAAGTCCCATTTTTTCACCTCCATGATGTGTGTGTTTGCGCGGCCACGCGAGAAGATGATATGAGAAACCTGGATTAAACACGAAGAGGTTCAAGAAATTGAATACCAAGACACAGGGTTAAAGATCAGGTGGAGGGTTCCGAGGGCAGGTGGAGTTGAAAGAAAAGAGCGGGGATTGGAAGAGCAGCTTTGAGGGGCAGGAGAAGCTAAGATCAAGAGTGGGTGATTACGGCCTCAACTGTTATCATTATCCTTTGGAATTGTCTGCTGATCAGGGGTCTTTGATAGCAATTACCAATCTTGTATACTATAAGTGTTCTATACTGCTATTGCAGATAAGAGTGCTTTGCTGGTGATTCTACTAACATTGGATTGTGACCACCTGTAAACATACAGATTTGGAGAGTGCTTATGGCGAACAATAGCAATAGAAACAAAGAGCAAGAACGTGCAGAACTCCACCGTGCCATCTGGCAGGTCGCCAACGATCTTCGTGGCAGTGTGGACGGATGGGACTTCAAACAATATGTTTTGGGGATCCTTTTCTACCGCTTCATCAGCGAGAATCTCACCAGCTACATCAACGAAGACGAACGGCGCAGCGGCAATAGTACTTTTGACTATGCCAAACTCTCTGATGAAGAAGCTGAGTTTGGACGTTCCGACACGATAAAGGAAAAAGGGTTCTACATTCTACCGAGCGAACTCTTTTTCAATGTCCGTGCCAAAGCTCGCCATGACGCCAATCTCAACGAAACCTTGGCTTCGGTGTTTCGAAACATAGAAAGTTCGGCGAAAGGGTCGGACAGCGAAGATGACCTCAAGGGGTTGTTTGATGATCTCGATGTGAACTCGGGCAAGCTCGGCAATACCGTAGAAAAACGAAACCTTAAGCTAGCTAAGCTTTTGGAGGCGATCGGCGATCTGAAGCTGGGTAACTATCGCGACAACACGATTGACGCCTTTGGCGACGCCTATGAGTTTCTGATGACCATGTACGCTGCAAATGCCGGTAAGTCTGGTGGAGAGTTCTTTACCCCGCAGGAAGTCAGTGAGTTGCTTGCTGAAATTGCCACAGTCGGCAAAAGAGAGTTGAACAAGGTCTATGACCCGGCCTGCGGTTCCGGTTCTTTGCTGCTCAAATTCGTCAAGGTTCTCGGAAAAGAAAAGGTTCGACAAGGATTCTTTGGGCAGGAGATCAACCTCACGATCTACAACCTCTGCCGTATCAATATGTTCTTACACGATATCAACTACAATCACTTTGATATCGCTCATGGCGACACGCTGACCGACCCCAAGCACTGGGACGATGAGCCATTTGACGCAATAGTCTCGAATCCACCCTATTCCATCAGGTGGGAAGGTAACAGTAATCCGCTGCTGATTAACGACCCGCGCTTCTCACCAGCGGGCGTGTTGGCACCCAAGAGCAAGGCCGACCTGGCTTTTACCATGCACATGCTCTCCTGGCTTTCCACGATCGGCACGGCGGCGATTGTTGAATTCCCCGGCGTGCTCTATCGCGGCGGTGCTGAACAGAAGATTCGCAAATATCTGGTCGATAACAATTACCTTGATACCGTCATCCAGCTTCCGCCCGATCTGTTCTTCGGCACGAGCATCGCCACCTGTATCATCGTGCTGAAAAAGAGCAAGAAGGACAACAAAACCCTCTTCATCGACGCTTCAGCCGAGTTTGTGCGCGGTGGAAACAAAAACAAGCTGACCGATGAAAACCGCGCCAAAATACTGACGGCTTTTACCGAACGGACAGGCAGCGAGCATTTTGCCACGCTAGTAGATAACAAAGCCATTGCAGAAAACGACTACAACATCGCTGTATCCTCATATGTGGCGCAAAGAGACACGCGCGAGGTGATAGATATCACAGAACTCAACGCCAAGATAGCCGACATTGTCGCCCGGCAGAACGAGTTGCGAAAAGCGATTGATGAAATCGTTGCGGATATTGAGGGCGGGCAATAGTGTGGCAATGAAAATGAATACAATAGAAAAACTGCTCGCCGAGCTTTGTCCTGAAGGGGTGGTCTTTAAGGAATTGGGTAACGTCTGTGAGATAGCAGATAACAAGAGAAGACCTGTAAAATCAGGATTGCGTGTTCCCGGAAAGATTCCATATTACGGTGCAAACAATATACAGGACTATGTTGAAGGTTTCACTCATGATGGTGAATATGTTCTACTTGCAGAAGATGGCTCAGCAGATTTGCGCAATTATTCAGTTCAGTATGCTACTGGAAAGTTCTGGGCAAATAACCATGTTCATGTTATCAGAGGAACTGATGAGGTGTTGAATAGGTTTTTATTTCATTGGTTTAGACATATGGATTTTGTTCCCTTTTTATCGGGAGGAACACGCACAAAACTGACCAAGGCGAAAATGCTTGAAATTCAAATCCCCATCCCACCCATTGCCATCCAACAAGAGATCGTGAGGATTCTGGATACCTTTACCACGCTGGAGGCAGAGCTGGAGGCAGAGCTGGAGGCAGAGCTGGAGGCACGAAAGAAGCAGTATGAGTATTATCGGGATGAGCTGCTGACCTTTGGGGAGGATGTGGTGTGGAAGACCCTGGGAGAGGTTGCAAGAATTCTACGAGGTGCCTCGCCTCGACCAATCGCGAAATATATAACGAACGATGAAGACGGTATTCCCTGGATAAAAATCGGAGACACCTCACCGTCTTCAAAATATGTCAATAGAACAGCTCAAAAAATCACACCTGAAGGCGCAAAGAAATCAAGAGTTTTGAAGAAAGGCGATTTCATTATGTCCAACTCTATGAGTTTTGGGCGACCACATATTCTTAATATTGATGGGGCTATTCATGATGGGTGGGTTTCGATTGGCGATTTTGGGGACAAACTCAATTCTGATTACTTGTTCCATTATCTTTCATCGGACAGCGTACAAAGCTATTGGTTTAGCAAGATCAACAGTGGCTCAGTAAGTAATCTCAACGCCGATATCATTAAGACTTTACAGATCCCCATCCCACCCCTCGCCGAGCAAGAACGCATTGTCGCCATTCTCGACAAATTCGACACCCTGGTGAACGACATTTCGGTCGGCTTACCGGCGGAACTTAATGCCCGGCGCACACAGTACGAGTACTACCGGAACAAGCTGCTGAGTTTTGAAGAGGCGTCTGTATGAAGGATCTTATAGACACATCCTTTGATTTCCGAACTGACACACCAGCAGGAAAAGACCCAGACTCGTACAGCCCTACCTTGCGCTGTTACCACAGAGCTCTATGGAGCAAGCCATTACCAAGCGGCAAGCACTTTGATTTGGATGATACTTGTCCGGGAGCTTGTTTGGTGCACCAATCCGAATTAGGCCACTTTGTTTTGACCAGCGATTCATGCATACCAACCTATACGCGCTGGAAGAGAATGCAGCATATTGTAAATCAGTTTACTGAAGCAGAGAATGATGCCTTCCGTGCAATAGGTTACACTATCGGTGGCATGATAATCTGGCCCGGCAAAGCCAAGCCAGGGTTCCGCACGATCAATGTTGAACGTGGATTCAACGTGCAGATAGCCGATCGTATGGACTTGACGTTGGAATGTATCCGTCGTTACTACTTGGGGGAGGATAACCCGTTGGCAGCCGTCTTAACCGCCAACGCTGATTATTTTCGGTTGTTTGAGAGCTTTCGCGGATTTGTAGACCATTTTCTGTTACAGGATTTAACTACTGATGATCACACAGAAATAGCTTTTCTAATGCCGTTTAATTCGTTTTCTACATCACCGATTCCGAGGGATTTGACCACGTACAAGGCATACAAGGAAGCTACGATTGGATTTATCAACGCGCGAAATGCCCGAATCGCTGCTCTGAGGGCACATGTATGAATAGATTCCATCTAGTCGCACAGAATCCGCAAAGCACTGTGGTTGGTGAATACCAAGCCACAACCCGTTCCGCCAAGTCGTATCAGAGCGAGGCGGAGCTGGAGCGTGCTTTTATTGAACAGTTACAGTCACAGGCGTACGAGTTTCTGCCCATTAACTCTGAGGCTGCTCTGGTACTCAATCTGCGTAAACAGCTTGAGAAGCTCAACAATTACAACTTTTCTGATGCCGAATGGGAACGATTCTTCATCAGCGAGATCGCCAACCCCAACCAGAGCATTGCCGAGAAAACAGCCACGATTCAGGAAGATTACATCAAAAACCTCAGAAGAGATGACGGCACAGTCAAGAATATCTATCTGCTGCGTAAGGATAGGATTCACGAAAACTGCTTGCAGGTCATCAACCAATACACCACCGAAGCCGGGCAACGTGCCAACCGTTATGATGTTACGGTACTGGTCAATGGTCTCCCGCTGGTGCATGTCGAGCTTAAGCGGCGAGGAGTGGCCATTAAGGAAGCATTCAACCAGATCAACCGCTACCAGCGCGAAAGCTTCTGGGCAGGCTCTGGGTTGTTTGAGTATGTTCAGATTTTTGTTATCTCAAACGGCACTCACACCAAATACTACAGCAACACTACCCGTTCGGAACATATCAAAGAATCAGGCGAAGGCGCTATCAAAAAAGGCAAACGTAGCAGCAACAGCTTTGAGTTTACCAGTTGGTGGGCAGACGCGAAGAACAGACCCATTACTGACTTGGTGGATTTTGCCAGAACCTTTTTTGCCAAACATGCAATTCTCAATATCCTTACCCGCTTCTGCGTGTTTACTACCGAGAAACAGCTTTTGGTGATGCGTCCTTATCAGATAGTTGCCACCGAGAAGATACTGAGTAAAATCGAGATCAGCACCAACTACAGAAAACTAGGTACTTTGGAGGCGGGTGGTTATATCTGGCACACTACCGGCTCGGGCAAAACCCTGACCAGCTTCAAGACTGCTCAACTGGCGAGCAAATTGCCCTATGTTGATAAAGTGCTCTTTGTGGTGGACCGTAAAGACCTCGACTATCAGACCATGCGTGAATATGACAAGTTCCAAAAAGGTGCAGCCAACAGCAACACCAGCACGGCGATATTGAAGCGCCAACTGGAAGACCCCACGGCTCGCATTATCATCACTACGATTCAGAAGCTCGACCGGTTTATCGGACGTAACAAGGGACACACGATTTTTGACGGCCATATTGTGCTGATCTTTGATGAATGCCACCGCTCACAGTTTGGCGAAATGCATGCCGCTATTATTAGGGCGTTCAGAAAATACCATCTCTTCGGGTTCACCGGCACCCCGATCTTTGCCGTAAATGCTTCTTCCGGCGGTCGGCCTGATTTTAAGACCACTGCACAGGCGTTTGGTGACAAGCTGCACACTTACACGATTGTGGACGCCATTGCTGACAGGAATGTTTTGCCGTTCAAGGTTGATTACATTTCTACTGTTCGCGAGGCTGAAGACATTGAAGACAAGGAAGTGCGCGACATCGACCGGGAGGCAGCGCTTGCCGCGCCGGAGCGGTTGACGAATATCGTTCAATACATCCGCGAGCACTTTGACCAGAAAACAAAACGGAACAGCTTTTACAAACTCAAAGATCGCAGATTGGCCGGCTTTAACTCCATTTTCGCCGTTTCGTCAATTGACGTGGCAAAGAAATACTACGCTGAATTCCGAAAACAGTTTTCAGGCGTGCCGAGCGATAAGAGACTCAAGATAGCGCTGATTTACAGCTTTGGCGTAAACGAAGAGGAAATTGACGGTGTGTTGGACGAGAACTCCGAGGATACTAGCGGACTTGATGAAAGTTCAAGGGATTTCCTGGAAAACGCTATCAAAGACTACAACGCCGTGTTTGGGACGTCTTACGACACCTCATCCGATAGATTTCAGAATTACTACAAAGATGTCAGCGAACGGGTAAAAAACCGTGAAGTAGATCTTCTGCTGGTAGTCAATATGTTTTTGACCGGCTTTGACGCAACGACTCTCAATACCTTGTGGGTGGATAAAAACCTGCGCTTGCATGGTCTGTTGCAGGCGTTTTCCCGCACGAACCGCATCTTAAACACTGTCAAGACGTTCGGCAACATTGTTTGCTTCCGCAATCTGGAAAAAGCAACGAATGAATCCATTGCCCTCTTTGGCGACAAGGAAGCCAGCGGGATTGTTCTGTTGAAGTCGTATGATGAATACTATAACGGCTATAGAGAGGGAGACAAAGAAGTCCGGGGATATACCAGTCTGATCAAAGAGCTTTTAGAAAGATTTCCGGTGGATAAGGAAATTGTTGGGGAACAAAACAAAAAGGATTTTATCAGTCTCTACGGCGCGATTTTGCGGATGAGAAACATCCTGGTCACCTTTGACGAGTTCAGTGGCAACGAAATCTTGGCCGATCGGGAAATCCAAGACTATCACAGCAGATACATTGATCTCTATAACGAGTTTCGCAAGACAGATGAAGGCGAAAAGGAAAACATCAACGATGATCTCGTGTTTGAAATGGAACTCATCAAACAGATCGAGATAAACATAGATTACATCTTAGAGCTTGTTAAAAGATACCACGAAGATCACTTGAAAAACCGCGAACTGCTTGTTGATATTAACAAGTCCATCGACTCAAGCGTTGAACTGCGCAACAAAAAAGACCTCATCAACCAGTTCATCGCTTCGCTTGACATTCACTCGGTGGTGGATGAAGACTGGCAGAAATATGTGGAAAGGAAGAAGATTGAGGAGCTGGAGGAGATCATTAAGCGCGAAAACCTTGATCACGCTGAAACCTATAAGTTCATCAGAAACGCGTTTCGTAACGGCAGTGTCGCAACCACAGGTACTGGTCTGGCCAAAGTATTGCCGCCGGTATCACGCTTTTCGCCTGGAGGTGAGCGTTCCAGAAAACGAGAGAGCGTGTTGAGTAAACTAATGCGTTTCTTCGAGCGATTCTTTGATATTTCTGATGGAAAGTTCTGATGCTAACTGTAAGCCTTTGAAGTGACAGAATTGCTTCAAGCGCAAAAGAGATCAACACTAATACGGATGTGTAGATAATAGGAACCTTACCTTTTTCGAGTAGACCTGCAAAGCCTTTCACAATAACTGCATGATTACCAATAACCACCCAAATT
>CAZGJQ010000098.1:0-7222 GCA_964525815.1 uncultured Oscillospiraceae bacterium | reverse complement strand
AAACAACCTTCAAGGAGGAAACCGAGACCGACCTGTTCGGCGAGCAGGCAGTGCTTTGCGGGGGCGTTACCGCTCTTATGAAGGCGGGGTTTGAGACCCTTGTGGAGGCGGGTTATCAACCGGAGAGCGCATATTTTGAGTGTATACACGAGATGAAGCTGATAATCGACCTTGTGGTAGCAAACGGAATCTCTTTTATGCGTCATTCCATCAGCGACACGGCGGAGTACGGTGACTATACCGCAGGCAAGCGGCTGATTACTCCGGATGTAAAGGATGAAATGAAGAAAATCCTGTCCGAGATTCAGGACGGAACCTTTGCGACCAACTGGATACTTGAGAATCAGGCAAACCGCCCGTCCTTCCTTGCAATGCGCCGTATGCAGGGCGAGCATCTGTCCGAAAAGGTGGGCGAAGAGCTTCGGGAGAAGATGAGCTGGAAATCCCGAACGTAGTTCGGGAAACAAAATATTCACTATAACGGCACAGCCGTTATCATGGCAAAGCCATACCGTAAATATTTTGCGCTGAATGCTTTATGTTGTGATTTTAATAAAGTATAAATTTCTAAACAAAAGGAGTCTTTGGTGAATATGAACAGCGACAGAGTAAAAAAAGGAACAGAGCGGAGTCCGCAGCGCTCTTTGCTTAAGGCAATGGGCTATACTGACAGCGATATAAGGAAGCCGCTTATAGGTATAGTAAACTCATTCAACGAAATTGTCCCGGGGCATATTCATCTAAAGGATATTGCACGAGCGGTCAAGGACGGTGTTTTGTCTGCGGGAGGAACTCCGGCGGAGTTTAATGTTATAGGTGTTTGCGACGGACTTGCGATGGGACACGAGGGAATGCGTTATTCGCTGGCTTCCAGAGAAATTATAGCGGACAGTGTGGAGTGTATGGCAAGGGCGCATGCTTTTGACGGGTTGGTTTTTATACCTAACTGCGATAAGATTGTGCCGGCGATGCTTATGGCTGCCGCAAGGCTGAATATACCCGCTGTTTTCGTGTCGGGTGGCCCAATGCTCTCCTTAGAGAATGAGAGCGGCTGTAGCCTGGATCTTAACAGCGCGTTTGAAGCTGTCGGAGCTTACAAAAACAACACGATTAGCGAAAAAGAGCTGGGCATTATAGAGGACAACTGCTGTCCGGGCTGCGGCTCCTGTTCGGGTATGTTTACCGCCAATTCCATGAACTGCCTGTCCGAGGCACTCGGAATGGCGTTGTCCGGAAACGGAACAATCCCCGCTGTATATGCAAAGCGCATACGGCTCGCCAAGAATGCGGGCGTTCAGATAATGGACACGGTGGAGAAAAACATCCGTCCGAGGGATATTATGACCGAAAAGGGGTTCAGAAACGCACTTGCGGTTGATATGGCGCTGGGATGCTCTACAAATTCGGTTCTGCACCTTATGGCAATAGCGAATGAGGCTAAGGTTAAGCTAAACCTAAATATCATAAATGAAATAAGCAAAAAGACCCCCAATCTCTGTAAGCTTGCGCCTGCGGGCAACCACCATATGCAGGATTTATACGCCGCAGGCGGAGTTTACAGGGTTATGTATGAGCTGAAGAAGGGTGGGCTTATTGACGGGACGGCTATGACGGCTTCCGGAAGAACAATAGGGGAATCACTGGATTCCGAAGCGTTTTATATTACACGCACCGATGTAATCCGTCCGCTGGAGAAGCCCTACTCGCCGTACGGCGGCATTGCTGTTCTGTTCGGCTCCCTGGCTCCTAACGGTGCGGTGGTAAAGCAGAGCGCGGTAGCACCCGAAATGCTTACTCATAAGGGCAAAGCAAGGGTGTTTGACAGCGAGGAAGAGGCGGTTGAGGCTATTTATGGCGGAGAAATAGTTAGCGGAGACGTGGTTGTTATCCGTTATGAAGGTCCCTCGGGCGGTCCCGGGATGCGTGAGATGCTTACCCCCACCTCCGCAATTGCCGGAATGGGACTGGATAAGGAGGTTGCTCTGATTACGGACGGACGTTTTTCGGGTGCGACAAGAGGGGCGGCTATCGGACATATTTCTCCTGAGGCAGCCAAGGGCGGTACAATAGCCTACATTGAAGAAGGGGATATTATTTCTATTGATATTCCAAGCAACAGGCTGGATTTGCTTGTGGATGAGAGTGTTCTCACGGAGAGAAGGAAAGCGACCGAGCTTAAGCTCAAAAAGGAATTAACCGGCTATCTAAACAGATATGCAAGGAATGTTTCCTCCGCCGACAAGGGCGCTATTGTAACTTAGATAAAGGATGATTTGACATGGAAAAACACATAAAAATATTCGACACCACCTTGAGAGACGGGGAACAGGCTCCTCATTGCAGCATGAACACCGAGGAAAAGATTGAGGTTGCAAGGCAGCTTGAGCTGCTGGGTGTTGACTGTATGGAAGCGGGGTTCCCGGTCAGCTCTCCGGGTGCGTTTAAGTCGGTGCAGACCATAGCGAGGACAGTTAAGAACTCGCAGGTTGCCGCTCTTGCAAGAGCGGTGCAAAAGGATATAGATTCGGCATACAATGCGCTTAAGGATGCGGTATCCCCCCGCATTCATACCTTTTTGGCTACCTCCCCCATTCATATGGAGCATAAGCTCAAAATGACACCTGATCAGGTTTTGGAGAATACAAAAAATGCGGTCGCTTATGCAAAAACCCTTTGCAGCGATGTGGAGTTTTCCGCCGAGGACGGCATGCGCAGCGAGCCCGAGTTCCTTGCCAAGGTGTTCGCCGCAGCCATTAAGGCGGGAGCAACCGTAATAAATGTCCCGGATACGGTGGGATATGTGCTTCCGGAGGAAATGCATGAGCGTATCAGGTTCCTCTATGAAACGGTTGAGGGCATTGAAAAGGTGGATGTTTCTGTGCATTGTCATAACGATTTGGGCATGGCGGTTGCCAACTCTCTTTCCGGAGTAAGAGCGGGAGCGACACAGGTAGAATGCACGATAAACGGCTTGGGAGAGCGGGCGGGCAACGCCGCTCTTGAGGAGATTGTCATGGCGATAAGGACCAGACATAATCTTTTTAACGCATATACAGGAATTGACACAAAGCAGATAGGCAGAACCAGTAAAATGATATATAATATCATAGGGCAGGCCGTTCCTATCAACAAGCCCATTGTCGGAGGCAACGCCTTTGCGCATGAGGCGGGAATTCATCAGCATGGTGTGCTTGCCGCAAGAGAGACCTATGAAATAATGAGAGCGGAGGATCTCGGCATAACCAAAAACAAGCTGATTATTGGCAAGCACTCAGGTAAGCACGCTATCGGAGACCGGCTTAAGGAAATGGGCTACAGCTTTACAGAGGAGGAGCTTACCGGATATTACGAGAAGGTAAAGGTTCTCTCCGATAAAAAAAAGTTCATCACGGACAGCGATTTGGAAGCGATTGTGAACAATATGGAGCGTACAGCTCCCGGAGCATACAAGCTTGAGTATTTTGATGTTCATACCTCGCAGAATGCAACCTCGACCTGCGTTATACGGATGAGCAAGGACGGCGAGCTTATAGAAAAGGTATCGCTCGGAGACGGTCCCATAAACGCCGCATACAACGCTATCAACAAGATTACAAGCAATCTTTGCGAGGAGCTTGTCAACTACGACATCCACTCGGTGTCCGACGGAAACGACGCTTTAGGAGAGGTTACCGTAAGGCTTAAATCGGGAGAGCATACCGTAACGGGCAGAGGACTGTCCACCAACATTATAGAGTCCAGTATACTTGCGTATATAAACGGAATAAATAAGCTGGTGGAACTGCAATGAGAGAGGAGGCAGCCTGTATGAAAAAAAACCGTATTGAGATATTCGATTCTACATTGCGGGACGGTGCGCAGAGCGAGGGGATTTCCTTTTCGGTCAGCGATAAGATAAATATAGTAAAAAGTCTTGATTCCTTTGGAATTGATTATATCGAGGCAGGAAATCCCGGCTCAAACCCTAAGGATATGGATTTTTTCAGACAGGTTTCCGAACTGAAGCTAAAGAACGCCAAGCTTTGTGCCTTCGGAAGCACCTGCCGGAGCGGTGTACCTCCCGAGGAGGACGCCAACATAAGGTCCCTTTTGGAGGCAAACACCTCTGTTGTTGTTATATTCGGCAAGACCTGGGATCTGCATGTTACCAAGATACTTAAAATTACCCTTGCGGATAATCTTCGAATAGTAAGGGAAACGCTTAGGTTTTTGAAGAGCAAGGGTAAGCGTGTGATTTTTGACGCAGAGCACTTTTTTGACGGGTACAAGGCTAATCAGGATTATGCAATGCAGGTCTTGCAAGCGGCGCTTGAGGGAGGCGCGGATACTCTCACCCTATGCGACACCAACGGCGGTACAATGCCCAACGAGGTTTTTTGCGTTACCAAAACGGTTAAGCAGCGGTTCCCGGACACAAGAATCTCGATACACTGCCATAACGATACGGGCTGTGCCGTCGCCGATTCCGTTGTTGCGGTGCAAGCGGGTGCGGAGCAGGTTCAGGGAACCTTTATCGGCATAGGGGAGCGGTGCGGAAACGCCGATTTGAGTGTGATAATACCCAACCTAAAGCTAAAGCTCGGCTACGAATGCGGCGGAAAAATCGAGAGCCTTTTCACCGTAACAAGACGGGTTGCCGAGATAGTAAATACACAGATAGATAATAACCGACCGTATGTAGGGCAGAGCGCCTTCGCTCACAAGGGCGGAATGCATATCGACGGGGTTATGAAGGTTACTAGGAGCTTTGAGCACATAGACCCCGAGCTGGTCGGTAACAAGCGCAAGTTCCTCATGAGCGAGGTATCGGGCAGAAGCACGTTGCTAGCTAAGGCATCGAGCATAGCTCCAAATCTGAAAAAGAATTCGCCCGAGGCATCCGAAATACTTGACAAGCTTAAGGAAATGGAGCATTACGGGTATCATTTTGAAGCGGCCGACGCAAGCTTTGAGCTGCTTGTTAAGCGGGTACTCGGATTATATACGCCTCACTTTAAGCTGGTGCTGTATAAAACAATGGGAGAGTTCCCGGTGCCGGAGGGCGGTATGCCCGCCTCCGCTACGATAAAGGTGGAGGTGGACGGCAAGGAGGAGATCTCCGCCGCTATGGGAAACGGTCCTGTAAACGCACTTGATAACGCACTCAGAAAAGCATTGACCGTTTTTTATCCGTCAATTAAGGACATCATGCTTACCGACTACAAGGTAAGGGTGCTTGAGGAAAACAGCACCACCGCCGCAAAGGTACGTGTTCTTATCGAAACCGCGGACGATAAGCAGAGCTGGACAACAATAGGCGTATCAAACGATATTATCGAGGCGAGTATTATTGCGCTTGTGGATTCGATAGAATACAAGCTTGCACTATCAAATGATTGAACAGAAAAGGAATGATTAATTTATGAAACCAATGACAATGACGCAAAAGGTTCTGGCGGCACACTCGGAGCTGCCCTGGGTCGAACCCGGACAGCTTATTCTGGCAAAAGTGGATATGGTGTTGGGGAACGATATTACCTCCCCGGTGGCGATTAACGAGTTCCAAAAAATATCGGTAAAAGAGGTTTTTGACAAGCAGAAAATATCCATGGTAATGGATCACTTTGTTCCGAACAAGGATATTAAAGCGGCGGAGCAAAGCAAAAAATGCCGGGATTTTGCCTGTAAAATGGGTATAGATAACTTTTATGACTGCGGAGAAATGGGGGTTGAGCACGCATTACTCCCCGAAAAAGGTCTGGTTACCGCCGGAGATATTGTAATCGGAGCGGATTCCCATACCTGCACCTATGGTGCGCTGGGTGCTTTTTCCACCGGTGTCGGCTCCACCGACATGGCGTGCGGTATGGCTACCGGCAAGGCGTGGTTCAAGGTACCCCCTGCGATAAGGTTTGTGCTTAGGGGTAAAATGGGCGAATATGTTTCGGGCAAGGATGTCATACTCCATATTATAGGTAAAATAGGTGTTTCGGGTGCTTTGTATAAATCCATGGAGTTTACAGGTGATGGATTGAAGAACCTTACCATAGACGACCGCCTGTGCATGGCAAATATGGCGATAGAGGCAGGAGCAAAAAACGGTATATTTGAGGTGGACGAGATAACGCTCGATTATCTTGAAAAGGCAGGCGCAAAGCAGCCCGTGATTTTTGAAGCGGACGAGTACGCGGAATATGAGTCTGTTATAGAGATTGATCTGTCGAGTATTCCACCGACGGTTGCGTTCCCGCATCTGCCCGAGAATACAAGAACCTTCGATGAGATAAGGGATATAAAAATCGATCAGGTTGTCATAGGCTCCTGCACAAACGGAAGATTACAGGATTTGATTGAAGCGGCCGAAATTCTCAAGGGGAAAAAGGTAGCCAAGGGTGTAAGAGTGATTGTAATACCCGCCACCCAGAAGATATATATGCAGGCGATGGAGCTTGGATTGCTCAAGATCTTCGTGGAAGCGGGGGCGGCGGTATCCACTCCCACCTGCGGACCCTGCCTCGGCGGACATATGGGCATACTGGCCAAAGGTGAAAGGGCGGTAGCGACCACAAACCGTAATTTTGTGGGAAGAATGGGGCATCCCGAATCGGAGGTGTATCTCGCAAGCCCCGCAGTTGCGGCGGCAAGCGGTATAACGGGTAAAATCTCGCATCCGAAGGAAGTTTGAAAAAGATTATCAGACTTACGGTTTTGTGCGTTATACGCACAATTCCCGCTCTTTTTTCTAAGAATAGCAATATACGAAAGGAAAGATTATAAATTATGAAGGTAAAAGGAAGCGTATTCAAGTACGGTGACAATGTGGACACCGATGTAATAATCCCCGCCAGACACCTCAACACCACCGACAAGGCGGAGCTTGCCTCCCACTGCATGGAGGACATTGACAGCACCTTTATCACAAGGGTTAAGGTTGGGGATATAATGGTAGCGGGGAATAACTTCGGCTGCGGCTCTTCGAGGGAGCATGCACCTATAGCAATCAAGGAAAGCGGCATTTCGTTGGTTATAGCAAAGAGCTTCGCCCGGATTTTTTACCGTAATTCGGTAAATATAGGATTACCTATAATAGAATGTGAAGAGGCTGCGGAGGAGATTAACGAGGGGGATATGCTTGAGGTTGATTTTGACAGCGGTATAATAAAAAACATCACCCAAAGCAAGGAATACAAGACCATGCCCTTCCCGGTGTTTATTCAGCAGATAATCAAAGCAGGCGGTCTTG
>CAZGJQ010000097.1:0-7488 GCA_964525815.1 uncultured Oscillospiraceae bacterium | reverse complement strand
GTAGTTTGCAGAAAGCCTTGTTTGTGCCACACATCATAATTCACATGGTCGCGTCGCACACGCAAATCAATATTGTCCTCCGGTATCCAGAAGAAGGGTAGCACACTGTATTTATCATCTTCGTGGGATGGAGGAAAGACCAGCACGAATGCTGTGATGTCGGTGGAGGAAGAGAGGTCAAGACCACCATAACAAACGCGTCCGTGTAGACCGTCTCGGTTTACGGGAAACGCGCATTTGTCCCACTTGTCCATCGGCATCCAGCGCACAGCCTGCTTGACCCATTGATTCAAGCGAAGCTGACGAAAACTGTTCTCCTCGGCAGGATTCTGCCTTGCTGACTCAAACGCTGCTTTGACTTTGTCCATACTGACAGTAATGCCGAGGGAGGGATTCGCTTTTTTCCACACCTTCGGATCAGTCCAGTCCTCTTCGGGAGCGGCACCGTATATCACGGGGTAGAATGTTGGGTCGTGCTTTCTACCGTTTATAATATCCAGCGCCTTTTGGTGTACCTCCCAGCAGATACTGTTCTGATTGTCCCCGGCAGTGGTTATAAGAAAATACAATGGCTGCATTCTCGCATCACCGCTACCCTTGGTCATTACATCGTAGAGTTTTCGGTTCGGTTGGGTGTGAAGCTCATCGAAAACCACACCGTGGGTATTGAAGCCATGCTTGTTGCCGACATCAGCGGACAATACCTGATAAATACTCCCGGTGGGCAGATATATAAGCCGTTTCATGGAATCAAGAATCTTGACACGTTTAGTCAGCGCAGGGCACATACGAACCATATCGGCCGCCACGTTAAAAACGATGGAAGCCTGGTTGCGGTCAGCAGCACAGCCGTAGACCTCGGCGCGTTCCTCGTTATCACCGCAGGTGAGCAACAGGGCAATAGCCGCCGCAAGCTCACTTTTTCCCATCTTTTTTGGTATCTCCACATAAGCAGTGTTGAACTGGCGGTATCCGTTTGGCTTTATAGTACCGAAAATATCGCGTACAATCTGCTCCTGCCAGTCTATTAGTTCAAAGGGCTTTCCCGACCATGTACCTTTGGTATGGCAGAGTGCCTCGACAAAAGCCACAGCATAATCGGCGGCGGCTTTGTCATAAACCGAATCCGCAATTTTAAATCGAGTCGGTTTGTACCTCTTGAGTTTCCGTATATTTGCCGCCTCCTTTCACGGGCATAAAAAAAGACCCGCCATTGGCAAGCCTTCAAAATCTATCTATACGAGAAACAGAGCCGTTCACATCGAAGATATTACTTCCGGCACTGTTCTCTGATTTATGTTTAGATATTTATTTTTCTTCACCCGTCAAAATGAAACGAGCATAGGCATCCGTATTATCAGCAAGGAAATCGAGTAGCTTGTTATACCCATAGCGCAGGGCGATTTCCCGCACCTTTGGCACATCAAACATATTCGTTTCACCCGTGGCACGGATGGTGAGTATCTGTTCTTTTACCTTATTGTCCATCATATGCCTCCATAGAATCCTCAACAGCTTGTTTTAGTATGCCGATATCAAATCCAGCGCTTTTATAGCCTTCCAGTATCACGCTGTAGTAATAGCAGCTTGGAGCGCCAAGCGATCTCTCATCGTTCATGATATACACCATTGCATTTACCGATTTCCTGCCGTGCTTCACCTTGACCGTTTCCTTACGATAGAGGAACGGAAATCCCTCGTAGCGGTCGAGTGCCGCTTCGTCAGCAGGGGTAATCTCCCACAGCAAGCAGGGAACAGTCTTGCCCTTTAATGGCTCAACGGTTGCCACAGAGCCTCCGTATCCTCCTCGGAAAAGCAATCGGTAATCCTTAAGGAAGGTCGCCCCGACAGGCTTTGCCGTGCGGCAGCGGTGTGCCATTTGCTCTAAATTCAAATTGGAACCGTATGCCAAGTAAAGTTTTTTATCCATAATTCGTATCCTCCTTTTTCTTAACGGGCAGTTTAGGCTGCCCGAAATCGCCAAGCCGCCGAACCGTTAAGGTGAGCGGTCAAATGCTCTCTGCAGTTTGCAAATTCCTCACCAATAAAACCGATACGGTTAAGGTAGGTGCGCATTGCGAATTTCTCGTTCTCGGTCTGCGGTTTTTTTGCAGAAGCACATTTTTGTGTAAGGGCTTGCCTGTTAAGTGCAAGTGCAAGAACAATATAGCTTCTAATCTTGCCTGCGTGTAGCTCGCTGTTAAAGCCCCGAAGTTCAACCGTATGGTGTCCGTTGAAAAAGCTGTGCAGGTTCAAAAAATGGTAGCGGCTCGAGTGGTAGTGCCTGTTGGTCGCTTCGCTGTATCCCTCGTACCAAAGGCTCTCAATCTGCGCCATCGTCTTCGGCTTCCTGCGGTTGATTTTGTCCACCAAAATTTCGTCCATCTTTTTGCAATAGTTCATTCGTGCTGGTGCAATCTGCAAGGCTTTGTAGAAAAGGTCATTCTTGCTTGCAATGATGTTGATGAAGTTCCTTATACTCTTTGGTGTGTGGTCTGCACCGTCAAGGTGGATGTGAATTCCGCAGGAGGTGTTTGTGAACCCTCCGGCTTTGCGAAGCTTCCGCACTATTTCCTGCAGGGTCTCAATTTCCTCTCGGTAGGTGAGTATCGGGCTAACCAGTTCGACGCTGTACTCCCTTCCCGCTGAAACCGTTCTGCCGTTTTCCTTGCGGCGGCAGTCGATGGAAGCATCGCTCATCAGCTTCCAAATTCGGCCGTCCGCCGTGCGAACCTTGTAGGTGTCGTATCCGTCATATGTGCGTTCAACCGTTCCGTTCAGATGGTTGGCGGCAATCTCGGCTGCCTTGGCACGGGTGATTCCTGTTAACTCAATTTCAATTCCGAATTTCGTTGTAAGCATTGCGTTTCTCTCCTTTGAAGTGTGTTTTCCCTTTTGGTAGTCACATATTACCGTCAAAAGAGGTATATATCCAGACAATTACACAATATAAATCGGCATAAACTACACAATCTTTTCGGCTGTATTTGGCATGGAAATTGTGTAGTTTACACCTCAATTTTCCGGCACAAATCCTCACCATAAATAACGCCAAGTGAGCTTCCGCAGTCCCAGTTCACATGAATGGTTGCAGTATCATCTACGAACAGCACAGTGCCGAGAGAACCCGGTTTCAGAAGGTCGTTATACGGGTCATTCATTCTGACAAGAGCAACACGGGTACCTTTTGGGTATTGCCTGCGGATACGCTCCACAGTTTCTTTTGAAGGAAATTTATTCATTATCCGTCACCTCGCATGGCAAATAAGCCGCCCATTTCGGGAATACCCGACCCTCGGACATGACCAATATTCCGTCTGGTTTACCTTTTTGCCTAACTAAAATACAACGCCACACTCCTTCCTCGTCTATTTGACATAGGTGCGTGTATTTTTCGATAAACCACCTATCAACACAGAGGTCAGTAGTAAAGTTTTCGTAGTCCATTTTACCGAGTTTTATTTCCTTTTTGACTATATATGGCTTCCGCCATTCTGAAAAATGAGGGCGCATTAAATCCTCAATTTTGTAGGGGTATTCAACGAAGAAAGCGGTGGGAAGTTTATTCATCTTCATCCACCGCCTTGCAGTTATTCAGTTTAAATGCCGAACTGCCTGTCAATTTTGAGAGTAAAATTTTACGTTCCGCCTTATATTCTGCACCGATGAAACCGAGCCGGAGGAGGAAGCAGCGAAAAGCGTATTTTTCGTTGTCCACGGGTTTTTCGATTGAGTTGACCCGCTGCTGTGATTTTGCCATCTGACAGAGTGCGGTGATGAAGTGGGTATAAGTCTTTACCGCGTCCGGGTCGCTTGCATCGGAGAACCATGGGAAGCTGACAGTCTCCTCACCCTTTAGAATAGATAGGTCGGTAACGCCCAATGCTTTTTTGATGAGATAACCTTTGCTTTCCACCAGACGGCTAAGATTTTCAAGCGCTGTGTCGGTGAAGGAGGAGCGGGGCATTTCAATGGTAAGCGCGGTCTTGTCGTACCCGTCAAATTCAAAGCCACGCTCCGCCAGTCCCTCGATGAGCTTTTCGACCTCTTCGCTGTCGGCACGGTCATCAAAGGAAAGGACACCGTTTTTGTCGATGGTGAAATAATCCACCTCGTAGGCAAAGGTTGGGGCACCCTTATATTTGGCGTCGCACTCCATGATCTCCGCGATTGTTTGCACGAGCCGTTTGCGCTCGCTGCCTGTTACATTGTAGTTGATTGTCATATTCATACCGCCTTTCTTTTTGGTAGTCACATATTCGCTCTAAAACACTTATATATCAAGTCATTTCAAGCGTTTTCTGTGGAGAATAAAGCGGTCATTTATAAGCGGTTTCTTGTGTAGATAACACAATGCCAGTCAGTACGAAGCAGACGCAAGGCAAAGCCACACCGTTACCCCACATCTTATACTCGGCGGCATCTGAGTGTGGGTCGTGTAGCCATTTAATAATCTGTTTATGGCTTTTTGGCTTTTCGCTTGTTCCAACGATACGGCGATGTGTCTCCCATACCTCAGTCCAGAAAGCAATCTCATCTTCGGTGGGGTTTTCGGTACCGAGGTCGGAACACCAACAATCCGGGAAGCCTTGAAGCCGGGCGCACTCGGTAGGTGTCAGCCTGCGAACGATGTAATCCGGTTCGATTAGTCCATTCTGATAACCGGGGTTTGTACCGTTGACAAGAGTGTTCGCCGTACCATCCTGCCGAAAGCACTGTGATTCGGCTTTCATCTGTGGATAGAAGGAAGCAGGTTGCGCCACAGCACCGGGACCTTTTGCCGTAAGTGTAGGTTGCTGTTCTTCCAGAGTGGTGGGTTTATATAAAGCGTTCTGTCCTTGATTGAAGGCTGCTCGGTCTATGCCGTATGCAGGTTGACCTACCACCGGAGCGTCCTTATAATCCCTTGACAGTAACGTCGGAGAGATACCTTCTTCAATTTGTGTAAAACTGCCTGTGGTCATGGCATAAGCAACAGCATGGCGGTCAGCGGCAGTGAGGGAGAAACTGATATCCTCATTGACACCGCTTCCCTGGGGGCCGTTTTTATCCTCGCGTCCTATCATGGAGCCTTGAAGAGCAACCACGGCAATTCCGCCTTGATTGCATCCCGGATTTCCACCGTTGGCATCAATGGTGCGAGAAGTATCAGCTTGATAAATACCGCTGTGCGGATTATCCGACAGCATGGAATTGCTTTTATCAGAGCAGATGCCATAACACACCATAGCAGAATCTGCACTGCCGGCCGCAAGGGTGTGGCAGGGATCACCAGGCTGTGGATTGGAGCGGTTGGTTTTTGAGGTTACCTGCTTTCCGTCAAACACAGCCGGAACAAAAACCGACTGGTCGTTGTTACAGGAAAGCGTGGCGGACATATCCTCCTGTACAAGAGCACCCTTGCCGCCGCCTTCACATCCGGAACGGATTTTTAGTGTTTTCGGAGAATTCATAACAAGAGGCACGTTCATACCGCCGGTTCCCATTCGGGATGTCAGTGTCTGAACCTTGCCGTCAGATTCGATCCTGCACCTGCCGTCCGTAGGATGATTTTCGATAGCAACAGCGGTTTGATTGTCTCCCATATTTGCGCGGAGTGAACCGCTGAGGTTTTCATCCGTATGCCCACCGACACGAGAAACCGCGCCGGGTTCAAATGACATTACAGCGCCCGGAACAACACCTGCTCGAAGCGTTGGACTTTTTTCTTTCTCATATCCTACACCACGACTTTTTGCGCTGTGTTCAGTACAAAAGCCGCTTGACTGCAGTACACAAGGCTGATGCCCATGATCCTCGGCACGGAGCGTAGCCGTCACATCCTCCGAAACCGACATTACACTGCCACCTTGGTCGTTTAGGCATGTCACGCTAACGCCTGATGCTCCAGAGCCTTTTTCAACATTTCCGGCAGTTCTTTGCCACGGGCTGCCGCCCGGCGCAAAATTCCTTGACACGCCTTTGCGCTCAAATAATATTTCTCCGGCACCTCCGCCTGCAAAATCTGCGACAAGGTAGATTCTGCGGCGGCGTTGGGGGACTCCGAAATATTGCGCGTCGATAGTTCTGTAAGCCACGCTCCATCCGTTTCCCATATAACAATCGGCGTAAGGCCAACGTCCATTGTCAGGTGCAGGCACCTCGGCATCCGTTTCGATGACGCCAATAACCGCTTCGAGGACTGCCTTGAAATCGGCTCCCTTGTTTGAACTGAACGCTCCGGGGACATTTTCCCAGACAGCATACCTTGGATATCGTCCATTGGTTTTACACCTCATTTCCTTTATAATTCGAATCGCTTCATAAAAAAGGACGGATTGGCTACCGTCCAGACCGGCTCTTTTCCCCGCTACACTCATATCAGTGCAGGGTGAGCCGAAGGTTATTATATCTACGGGAGGCAGTTCTGCACCGTTCAACCGGGATATGTCACCGTAATGCTTCATTTGCGGAACACGTTTAGTGGTGACCCGTATCGGAAACGGTTCTATTTCTGATGCCCACAGCGGTTCTATGCCGCAGAGTAGTCCGCCCAAAGGAAATCCACCGCTCCCGTCAAAGAGTGAACCGAGGGTGAGCTTACTCATCACCGGACACCCCCATATCAAGCCGTTCTCGCAATTCTTTATAAAATGCTTTTCCCTTTATCGGCTTTCCGAGACTTAAACACTCATTTTCAAAATCAAATCTCATTTCAAGCTCTTCCACACTGTAATCCGCTCGAAATTTTCGCCAAGTTTGTTTATCCCAGCTTTTGAGTTTTTCCCATAATTCAGGATATAGCAGCCGCAATTTTCGCAATTCGGACAAAGCTTGCAGAGGACAGCACCAACAGGATACCCTGTGAAAAATCTCATACAGACCACCCCAGTCAAAACCGTGGTCATAGCAGTATTTGAGACATTCGGCTTCGGTTACTCCCCATTCGACTAACGGATGTATATGACTTGGGTCTTGATTCCTTTTTCGTTCAAGACGGTTTATTTCATCCGCGGCAATACCGATATATTGTTTTATTTCATATTTTTTGCGCAGGGGCCGAAGAAAGCGTTCTCTCGGAGTGTCTTTCAATATGGATGTACACCAGCGCATCTTAGGACCGGCCCAGCCATAACCTTTGTGATTAAGCCCAAATTTTTTTGAAAATTCGGTTTCATGTAGACGCCTGACAGGAACTTCTAAAAAATAATACTCATAGGGCATATCAGCACAAACGCGCATTATTGGAATGTTAATGATCTTTTCGAGTTTATCAAGATGATCATACATAGCAGGAAACTCAAGCCCTGTATCACAAAAAAGAATGAGGTCGATTGGCATTTGCCGCTCGACCATCATTAAAAGCATCGCAGTGCTGTCTTTTCCGCCCGAAAGTGAAACCACATGATACAGAGGCTTACTCATCAGAATTCACCTCCGGAACATCATGGTACCTGTATTCGACACCGTCGCGCAAAAGAAATACACCGCCTGCGCTTCCAATTTGCT